>NZ_DGVO01000020.1:0-33863 GCF_002394995.1 Bifidobacterium sp. UBA4282 | reverse complement strand
ACCGGGACGAGAGGATCAAACTCACTTTCGGCACCAGCATCGCCAAACGAAGACGCGAGCTCGGACTCATGGCATAATCAAAGAACAAGGACACCGGAGTCCAACAAAACGTCACCACCCCCAAACCGAAACGCCAACTTGACTAAAAACACACGAGGTCCTCGGCGCGGCCGACTGGACTCGGGGATGCGAGTCGTTCGTGTCCCGGTCGGCGGGAGAACACGGGCCATGCCCCGGTCATAGCCGTTGAGGGTCTTGGACTGGGAAGGCCGGCCTGCCTGAATAGCCGGTTGTGTTCGGGATTCGGTGCGGTTGGAGTTCCCGGCACGGAACAGGCCCGCAAGGAAGCCGAGCTGGCCGGGCGTGGCGTTCCCGACGGCCCGTCCGAGCATCTTTCGGGTCAACGGCAGGATACGCGAGAGCTCCACGATGCCGGGAGACCGCCAAATGCGCCAGTCGCGTAGCTTTTGCTGGGTGTGCCGATGGGAGTCTTCAGCCGTATACGATGCCGGTAGTTTCGCAAACTGGATAGACTGTTGCAATCTGCAATCGGTGTTGTGTATCAAGGCCACCTAACAATTTGCGTTGTTGGCTCCCGTGACTGACATTGGGTACCGGAATCGTACGTCGCCATCAGCACTAACAGCGGAACCGTATAGAACGCATACGCTTCGAATTGCACGTAGAGATAGGCGGCCAGAATCACCATGCACACTATGCGTCGACTCCATGCGCGCTGCACGGTGATGAAGATTAATAGCATCGCCACCAATGCCAGGAAACAGATCAGGCCATATTCGGTGATGAAACTGGCGTAGGCGCTCATCGTGAACGTTTCGGCGGGTGGGTTCTCCAAGCCGTCGATCTCCCAATTCGGGGCACCGCCGTGCGCGTCGTACCATCGACGGGCTCCGGCATACCCGGTGCGCACGGCGTCGGAGATGTTGCCGGCACCCCAACCGAACAGGAAATGCGTCACATTATGCTTCCACGCCCACATCGGGGCCAGCATATGAAAGATGCGGGCACTCATCGACCCGTCGCCGGCTAACAGCCCGTGCGACACCAGCGCGTTCAGCCGCGGATGGAACAATGCCACACCCACGCCGACCGCCGCCACAGTACCCACGCCGCCGACGAAACCCACCGTCGCGGCCCTTGAACGGAAATTCACCGTGGCCACCAGCCACACCAACAGCGCCACCATCGAATCCAACACGATGCGCGTGCCGGAACCCATCGCGATCGAACCGATCGCGAACACCGGAATCAGCCAACCGATCCGCCGGTCGCGCGTCATCCAATACACCGGCAGCAGCACGCCATACAGGTGCATGCCGATGTAACTTGGCTCGGCGAACAGGAACTGCGGGCGTACGTTCGTATACACGCGGTACATCGCCTGGGAGAAATACGCGCGCACCGTATACCAATCCAGGTGCGGCACCAGCGCCAGCCACTGCACCACGCCGGCAATGAACGCCACCACATACGCGGTGAACAGCGTAGTCAGTATGGCTCGCAACGGCAGACGCTTCAACCGGATGGCGATATCCAGTGCGGCCAGGCACGCCACGGCCAGCCACAATGACACCAGCGACTTGGCCGCAGCCGCCGCATGCACGCCCACGGTCATCCACCCGTACACGGACGTGACCAACGGCAGCAGCGGGAACAGGAAGAACGGCAGGAACCTACGGGCCGTATCGCGCAGATACCGCCAGTTCCACAGCGCGAACGCGGCGAACAGCCATGGGGAGATCGGTGTCCAATACGGCAGCGACAGGCCGAGCCGCGTGCCATCGACCGGCAGCAGCGCGATCGCGGCGAAGAACAGCATGTCGGACGGGGCGATGGTGATGGCGGAGGCGACGGGGGAGGTGCGCGGATGCCGCACGGTTCGAATCCCAACCATTGCCATGTGTCCTCCCAAGACGTGTAACCGTGCCGTCATGGTGCCCGGCACTCCTCAGGACACTATAGCGGGGCGTGCGGAGGGGGTACGGGTGACACAGGTGTGTGAAATGTTCATCGTTCGCTGGCGGTGCGATAGAAGGGGGTACATCCCCACTGGTATGGTGGGGATGTTGTTGTGAAGGATCCTGTGAGGAGGGACCGTGGCTTCCCCGGAAATGAACGAGCACCCGTCTCAGCCCCAGATGGCGCAAATGCCCCAGATGCAGGTCGAGACCGTGGAGAGCCGCGATGACGGCATCACGCTGGTCGACCTGATTCATATCATCACCAAGCATGCCATCACCGCCATCATCACCTTCGCCGTGGTGTTCCTGGCAGTATGCGCTTACACGCTGATCACACCGCCGAAGTACTCGTCCACGGCGCAGACCTACGCCACCTATAGCGACGCGTCGGTCGAAGGCGGCGACATTTCCAGCATCAACAGCGCCAGCTCCTACATTTCGAACCAGATCCGTTCGTACCCCACGCTGGCCACCACCGAGGCGGTGCTCCGGCCGGTCATCGACGAACTCGGACTGAACCTGACGGTCGCCCAGCTTGGGGGGCAGCTGACCGTTGAGAACCCGACGAACACCGCGTTTGTCAACATCACCGTGGAGGACGGGAATCCGCAGCAGTCGGCCGCGATCGCCAACGCGGTGGCCGAATCGTTGCAGGACGTGGTGGAGAACTCCCTGTACGACTCCGGTCGGCAGTCGCCGGTCAAGCTGTCGATCGTGCAGCAGGCGCAGGAACCGACGTCTCCCAGCTCTCCGAATGTGCCGCTGTACATGGCCATCGGTCTGGTCGGTGGTCTGATCCTTGGCGTGTTCGCCGCGTTGCTGCGCGACCTGCTCGCCACCAAGATCCAGGATGCCAAGGACCTGCAGGACGTGGTGGACGCACCGATCATGGGGCGCATCCCGGAGGACGATGCGTTGAAAGATCCGTCGCCGGCGGTCGTGTCTGCGCCGGCCAGCGCCATTGCAGAGGAGTACCGCCGCGTACGCACCAACCTGTCGTTCACGGCCCGCGTCGACGGTATGCCGTCGCGATTGATCGTGATTTCCTCGGTCAGCCCGAACGAAGGCAAGACCACCACGTCCGTGAACGTGGCCGCTTCGCTTGCCGAGAACGGTGCTCGCGTGCTGCTCATCGACGCAGACCTGCGCCACCCGTCGGTGGCGAACAAGCTCGGTCTGGAGAGCGGCGCCGGACTGGCTCACGTGTTGTCCGGACAGGCATCCGTCAAGGATGTGGTGCAGCGCTATTGGAAGCCGAACCTGCACGTCATGCCGGCCGGTCCTAAGCCGCCGAACGCGTCTACGCTGCTCAACTCGGACACCATGCGTGAGCTGATTCGCCAGGCGCTGCTCCAGTATGAGTACGTGATCATCGACACCTCGCCGATGATCGTGGCCAATGATGCTGCCGTGTTCGGCAAGATCGGCACCGGCGTGGTGCTGGTCTCCGGTCGCGACGTGACCGACAAGCGTGAACTGCGCGACATCGCCGGACAGCTGGCCACGCTGAACGTGCCGATCACCGGTTTCGTGTTCAATTTCGCCAAGGATTCCAAGAAGCGTGCCAGCAGTTACGGCAACTATTACTACTATTACAGCGATGACTCGGACGGCGGCAAGGAATCCGGCCGTCGCTCGCACCGCAAGAAGTAAACGACAATCGGCTGTCCGGTACGACGGTTCAATGCACAAGGTGGGTGCGGTTCGTTGAAACCGCACCCACCTTGTTGTCTGTGGCGTTGTCTGTGGCGCCGAGTGTCACCGTATCGGCCTATTCCGTCTGGTTCGGCTCAGTGCGGGACGGTGGTGCGCCAATATCGCGTGGCCGCTGTTACGTTATTGCGTATTCCGTTCAGACCGTGGGATGGTCTTCGCGAGCTGACACTGCCGTGGCCCTAGCGATGAGATCCAGCGACTGGCAGATGGCGTTGTGAGCCTGCACGAACGCCGTGAGATCCTTGCGGTATGGGTCCGGGATGGTCATGGGGTCCGGCAGCATGGGGCGTACCAGTGAGGCGTTGTTGATGGCCGCGGCGAGTTTCTGCTCGCGGGTGGTGCCGTCGAGCAGGCCCTGCTGGGCGCAGTAACCGCACAGGTTGGCGAAATCGGTGAGCAGGAACGTGTACCGTGCCGCCTGCGGCAGCACGGTGGCGACATCCCTGATGTGATGCTGCTCGAAGCAGAGGATTAGATCAGCGTCGGCGGCGATTTGCGGGGTGATGCGCTTGGAACGGAACGAACTGGAATCGATGTTCGCATAGGCCATCAGCTTAGCGCTGTTCGGGTCGATCGGATGCTGCGGCAGACCTCGCGTGCCGGCGCTGTCGGACGTGATGCCCGGGTCGGGGAGGAAACGTGGGAGCAGCAGTTCGCCCATCGGGGAACGGCAGATGTTGCCGGTACAGACAAAGAGGATCCTCATACCCCCTAACACTACTCGCGGGGATACGAAAACGCTCCCGAGACAAACCTCGGGAGCGTTTGCAGTGTGTTGTTATGCCTGTTGAATCACTGAGTTAGGATTCAGCGGGCGCCGGCCTTGCGGGCGGCGAACACGGCGCAGCCGGCGGCAGCCAGCAGCACGACGGCCACGGCGTACGGAGCCACGGAAGCGCCGGTCTGAGCGACCTCATCCTTGGGGCCTTCACCGGTCTGAGCGATGTTGGCCTTGGTCAGCGCGGTCTCAACGGTGTGCGTACCGTCGGTGGCCGTCACGGTCACGGTCTTGCCTTCGGCAATGGCCTGAACGGCAGCGTCGGTCAGGGTGTACTGCAGGTTGGCGGAACCGTCGCTCTTGGCGTTACCCGGCTGGAAATTACGCATGGCAACCAGCTTGACATCGGAAACGTAAGTGTCATCGGCAGTGACAGTAATCGGGGCGTTAGCTGTGAAAGTGCCAGCCGGGTAGCCGATGTTTGCAACGTTGCCGGAAACGGTGGCGGTCTCGCCGTAGCCGGCAGCCATGGCGGTGCTGGTAGCGAAACCGAAGCCGAGAACGGCGGCGATGGCGGCCAGGAGGGCCACGATCTTCTTCTTCATAATGTAAACCTCCAAAAGTCCGGGATGTCTGTCCAACCATTCGTTCCCGGACGGTTGCGTTATCGGTCTTGGTTAGGGGGTATTCCCCGGAACCGTGTTCCACTATATACCCCCCTATGTTCCGTAGAACCGGCGAGATACGTTGGAAATCAAGGGCGTGCGACAAACCCGTCACATCGTGTGACGACGTTCGCACGTGGCGTCATAAGGAGTGTGAGGAGCTTTTGGCTGCAATTCCAACGATTTTGGCGGAAGCAATGTCGCGCTCCGCGTTTTTTGGCCTGCGACACGCCGATGGTCTCTATCCATGCAGTCATCGGTGCTCTACCGTGCGGCGCTGGAGGTGCGGGATGGATTGCCGTTGCGTGTTGTCGTCGAGGATGCCGGCGTGCAACGGTTGAGGGGATAATAGGATGTCACCGTGCGGACTGATGCTCCTGCTCGTACTCGTCGTCGAAGCTGAACAGGTCCTCCACCGTGGTATCGAATACGCGGGCTATGTCCATCGCCAGCCGCAGCGAAGGACAATACTGGCCTTGCTCCAGACGTCCGATCGTCTCGCGGCGCACGTTCACCAGATCGGCCAGATCCGACTGCTTCATATCGCGTTCCAGGCGGCGCAGCTTCAGATTAGTCTTCATAGTCGTCCTCCGCACCGTTGTGCTCCAGCCATAGATACCGAGCGTCACTGATCACCAGTGCGGTCATGGCGATGGCGGGTAGAGTAATCGGTGGGAATTCGATGGCCATGTGCCAGATCAGGGAGAGCGCCATAAATAGGAATCCCAATACCACCAGCAGCGTGAGCGCGACCATGAACGCGAACTCGGTGGCCTGCTGCTGATGTTCGTCGGAGAGTTCGTCACGACGGGGTGATTTGCGGTTGAGAATGGTCGCCACCCAGATTTCGCCGCCTGCCCAGAGCAGCGCGATGACACCGGTGATGATCAGCCCCACCAGATTGGTACCGCTGAACAGCTGTACGGTGCAACAGACCACGCCCACGAACTCCACAATCATTCGCAGGAACATATACCGGTTGAACGTCATCCGACCCTCCTCGCCTGACAAATCCATCATAGGCGATATGAAGTCATTCGGGTGTATGACGGGGGCATGTCTGTATTCCGGCGGCGACTTTCGTCCGAATCGCGCGAACGCCGCCGTACCGCCCGGCTCAGTGCTCGACCACAGTGTGCAGCCGGCGCAGGGCGCGCTGCACCAGATCATGGGTGGAGCCTGCGCCGTTGCCCTTGACTCCGAAGAACACCATCAGCACCATACCGAAGCAGATCACGGCGCTCACACGCAGTGCCCACTGCACGCCGAACACGCTGGCGGCGATCACCACGTCGGCTCCGCCGCCCAGAGCGGTCTGACGCATCGCGGCGAAGGTCTCCATCAGAATCACCAGCACCGGTGCACCGATCGCACCGGCGATCTGGCGTACCGTGTTCGTCACAGCGGAGCCTGCGGACACCTCCTTCGGCTCCAAGCAATTCAACGACCATGTGGTGATCGGCATCAGCACGAATCCCATGCCGATTTGCCGGACGAACTGCCAGATGGACACCCACCAGATCCACGAATCCATCGAGATCAGGCTCATCATCACGGTACCGAAGCACAGCGTGATCGTGCCGGTCAACGCCACCGGGCGTGCGCCGAACCGGTCGAGCGCCTTGCCGCCGAAGAACTGCGCAATCGCCTGGCCGAGCGCGCCCGGCAGCATGATCAGGCCGCTCATGGTGGCGGAGAACCCGCGGTCGTCCTGGATGTACAGCGGCAGGATCACGGTGATCGAGCTGAATGCGAAGAAGCTCAGCGCGGCCGTGATGGTGCCCACGGTGAAGCTGCGGTTCTTCAGCACCTCCAGGTCGAGTAGCGGTTCGCGGCCCGTGGTGCGGTGCCAGCGGTGGAAGCGTAGATGCCCATGCAGGATGCCTTCGTGCGCATCCGCGGCGTTGGCGGCGGGGTCGGCAGCGCTCTCAGCCTCGGCCGGTGTGTTCTCGGCTGCGCTCCGGTTTTGCGCCTCGACCCATGCGCGCTTGTTGAACAACTGACGCAGGATGAACCAGACGATGCCGACCATGCCGACCACCATCGGCAGCCAGACCAGCGGATGCGCGAACGGATAGCTCTCGATGTTCGTGAAGCCGAACATCAGTCCGCCGAAGCCGAACACGGACAGGAACACGGAGAAGAAGTCGGCCTTCACGGTTTTGTCCGTGGCGCCGAAGTTGTGCAGCCAGAACGTGGCCAGCACCAGGGCGAACGCGCCGATTGCCGTCAGTGTCAGGAAGATCGAGCGCCAGCCGTTCGCGTCGGTCTGCCAGCCGCCGAAGGTCGGGCCGATGGCCGGGGCCACGCTCATGGCCATGCCCACCATGCCCATCGCCATGCCGCGGCGGGAGAGCGGGTAGATCGAGAACACGGTGATCTGCAGCACCGGCCACATCACGCCGGTACCGATGGCCTCCAGCATACGGCCGAACAGCACAAGAATGAACGTGGGGGAGACCCATGCCATCAACGAGCCGATGGTGAAGATCGACATCGAGGTGATGACGATCTGACGGGTGGAGAAACGACGGGTCAGATAGGCGGTCAGCGGCACCATCACGCCCATGACCAGCTGGAAGATGGAGGTCAGCCACTGGCCGGTGGTCACCGAGATGCCGAACTCGGCGACGATGGTCGGCAGCGCGGCGCTCAGCTGCAACTGCGTGAAGTTGCCGACGAACGTGATGAACGTCAGGATGGCGATGGACACCATGGCCGCATGGGTCAGATGCCCGTCGGTGAACGATTCCTCCGGGGTCAGTGGCTTGCTCAGGTCGCGCTTGATGATGCCGCTCATGCCGTAATGCTTCTCTCTGCTTGCTTCTTCGGGCGGAGGCGGGTGGGTGCTCCCATCCGCCGAAGTGACCACAATAGCCTACGCCTATGTATGGGCATATATATGGACGACTGCGGCGGTTGTGTTGGGGTGGCAAAAAAGAAGCCCGGGGAATCCCCGGGCTTCTTCGTTCGTAACGATCAGTACCAGTGGTTGGCCACCCAGAAGTTGTAGGCGCCCTGCACCGAGCCGTAGCGGCTGTTGCAGTAGCCCCAGAACCACTTGAGCTGGGTCTGGTAGTTGGTGGCCCAGTCCGCGCCGGCGGAGGCCATCTTGCTGCCGGGCAGCGCCTGCGGCAGGCCGTATGCGCCGGAGCTGGCGTTGGTGGCGTTCACGCGCCATCCGGACTCGTGGTTGATGATGTACACGGTGGCGGAGAAATCGGCCTCGGTGTACCCGTTGGCCAGCAGATAGTCATGCGCCCACTGCTGCATCTCGCCGGCCGGCACGGTGGTGCCGATGCTGGAGGAGGAACTGGACGAGCTGCCGGAGGAGGCGGAACCGGTGCCCACCAGAATCACCTTGTCCACCGGCGCCTTCTTGACATAGGAAGCGAATACGTTGGAGGAGACCACCGTATCGCCGGCGCGGGTGACCAGACTCGTCGTCTCCATCACGCCTTCCTCGCCCTCGCTCTCCACCTGTTCCGTGCCTTCGGGCAGCGAGGAGGTCTCCTTGCGAACCGTGTTGAATGCGATCGGTTCCTCGGAGGTCTCCAGCGTGGAATCGGCGGTCTCGATGGTGATCACCGTGGATTCGTCGACTTCGGCGTCCAACGCGGGATCCACAGTGTCATTCGGGCCGAGCGTGATGTTGCCCGCTTCCAGCACCGACTTGACGGTGGTGAAATCGGTGCCGAGCACGGTGCGGGATTCACCGTCCAGCTTGACGGTCACATAGGAGGTGTCGCCATCCAAACCGCGCACGCCGTCACGGGCGGAGCCACGGGAGACGGCCAGCGGGTCGGTGGCGGAGAACGAGGAGACGCGCTGTTCCGCCGGGACTGACCCGCCGGAAGCGTAGAAGCTGCGGGTCACCATACCGCCGGTGGAGACCAACGCCAATGCCGCAGCCACGGCGCCGATGCGAATCCATTGGCGCTTGCTCAGCGAAGGAAAGCTGATGCTGGTCTTCTTGCGATGATTGGCCATTGCACTCCTCAATACTCCGGCATACCACGGTGCCGGTCGCACTCACAAACAGCCATTAGTTTACGCCGACTCGAGGATAAGCCTCAAGTCGGCGACTAGCCGGAAAGGGGAAGATTACTGCTGGGCGTCGGCCTCGGCCTGCGCGGCCTTGAGATCCAGCGCCTTGGCCTGGGCGATCAGGTCATCCAGGTCGGAGGCGCGCAGCGCACCGGCCTGCTGGAACACCACCGTGCCCTGCTTGACGATCATCAGCGTCGGCACCGCCTGCACGCCGGCCGCGGTCGCCAGATCCTGATTCTGGTCGATGTCCACCTTGGCGAAGTACACATCCGGATGCTTCTCGCTGGTCTGCTCGTACACCGGGCCGAACGCGCGGCACGGGCCGCACCAGGTGGCCCAGAAGTCCACGAACACCAGCTCGTTGCCAGTGATCACCTGCTCGAATTCCGCCGAACTTACCGCATGGGTCGCCATGATTGCTCCTTACATTTCAGGAAACTACGTGTTCCCAGCTTCCCAGCAACTCCCAACATTTCACAACCCCTTGCGCCGTGGGATGAACGGGTATCCGATTCCGTCTTTCGGCGAACCGTCATTGGATGGTCATGCGCCGGTCATCATCCAGTCGGATAATGGGGATCATGCCAGTGCTGAACGATGAAGTGCCCGACGAGGGCGATTTCGATGCGGGCCGCCGCCGCGGCGAATTCGACAATATCACGCCGGAGGATTTCATCCGGGGGTCGGCGGGAGGCAACCCGCCCGGATGGCTGGATAGCGCCCGCGTGGAGCAGGCGCGTCGGCAGGTGCCGATGGTGTATGTGGAGGTCGTGCCCGTACACACGGACGAGTTCGGGCGCATCGCCGAAATCGGCACGCTGCTGCGCGTATCGGACGACGGTTCCGTGGAACGCACGCTGGTGGCGGGGCGCGTGCTGTACCACGAGAGCCTGCGCGAGGCCATAGCCCGCAACGTGGCCAAGGATCTGGGACCCTTGGCGTTGCCGACCCTGCCGCCCAACCTGCAGCCGTTCACGGTGGCGGAGTTCTTCCCCACCCCCGGGCTGAGCGAGTTCTACGACGCCCGCCAGCATGCGGTGGCGCTGTGCTATGTGGTGCCGATCGCCGGCGACTGCCAGCCGCAGGATGAGGCGCTGGACGTGGAATGGGTGGATGTGAACGGCCCGAGGTTGGCCACCATGCTCGATCAGATGGCGGGCGGCCACGGCCGCATCGTGCAACGGGCGTTGGCGTGGACCGAGTGAGAGACAAGTAAGAGAGGAATCCCATGGAACTGAACACCACGATCTACCGTGACGGCGAAGGTATCCCGGTTGTGCTCGTGCACGCCTTCCCGATCGACCACCACCTGTGGGACGATTGCGCGGCCGAGCTCATCGTCCGCGCGAACGCCGCCGGCCTGCCGCGATTCCCGATCTGGGCGCCGGATATGCCCGGCGCCGGCGAGGGGCCGATCCCCACGGCCGAACAGACCGGGGCCGTCTCGCAGGACGGCGCCTACACCGAGGCGCTCGACCGCATGGCCGACGCCTATGTGGACCTCATCCGCAAGGCCGGCTTCACCGAGGCCATCTGGGTGGGTCTGTCGATGGGCGGCTATCTGGTGTTGGACATCCAGCGCCTGCACCCGGAGGCGGTGGCGGGGCTGGCCCTGTGCGATACGAAGGCCGACGCCGACTCCGCGGCCTCCCGCGCCAATCGCCTGCGCATCGCCGACATCTGCGCAACCGAACACACGGTCGACCCGGTGATGCACTTCGCCGAACCTCAGCCCGGCGACTCCACCATCAAGCGTGCGCCCCGCTTCATCCGCCAGTTCACCGACTGGATCCAGGCCCAGCGCCCGGAGGGCGTGGCCTGGCGCGAGCGCATGGCCGCCGGCCGTCCGGATCTGAACGACCAGTTGCCGCTTATCACCGCGCCCGCCGCCGTGATCTGCGGCGAGAACGACCCCTCCAGCGCGCCGTCGGTCATGCGTCCGATCGCCGAGGCGATGACCGGCACCAACGCCGTGTTCACCGAGATTCCCGACTGCGGCCATTTCAGCGCCTACGAACACCCCGATCAGGTGGCCGAGGCGTTGCTGGATCTGGTCCGCCGCGTGCAGTCGGAGGCGTGACATGGCGTTGCTCTCGCCGTTGGCCCTGACCCAGACCCTGCCGTTCCTGCCTCTCGCCCAGGGTGATATCGACTATCAGACCGAACGCCGCGATGAGCCGGGGCTTATCCCCGGCCTGCTCAACGACCCGTCCACCACGGTGATACTGGTGCGCGACGGGCTGGTGGCAGTACCGCGCGGCCAAGGCGTGCTGACAGCCCGCGAATCGACGTCGATGCGCCTGGCGTCCCTGCCCGGTTCGTATGCCGCGGAGGCGCTGGCCGGCGCCCCGGAGGCCGTGGCCATGTTCCTGGGCGGCTATCCGGGCCGGCGCAACGTGCACGTCGTCGCCATCGACCTGACCCGCGTGCCGATGGGCGCACCGTCCGTCGTGCCGGACGCGCACGGCATCGGGGCCGATGACGCATTCGGCGACGCCGCGCAACCGAGTGCTGCGAACGGGCGGGTCCCGCTGTTCGCCCGCACCGCCGAACGCTTCGACTGGGTGGATCTGCGTGGCTTCGTGCCCCACGCCTCGGCGCGGGAGGCGGGCCAGGCCACCACGGCCGTGGCATTGAGTCTGTGGCACGCCACGCAACGGCACTGCCCGACCTGTGGCGCCCCCGTACAGACGGCCATGGCCGGCTGGGCGCAGCGGTGCACGAATCCGCAGGACGGGCATCGCCTGCTGTTCCCCCGCGTGGAACCTGCCGTCATCGTGGCGGTGGTGGATTCGCAGGACCGTCTGCTGCTGCAGCACAACCGGGCGTGGAACGACCCGACCCTGTATTCGGTGTCCGCCGGATTCGTGGAGGCGGGGGAGAACCTGGAGCACGCATGCCGGCGTGAAACCAAGGAGGAGGTCGGCATTGACCTGGGCGAGGTGCGCTACCTGGGGTCGCAACCCTGGCCGTTCCCCGCGTCGCTGATGGTGGCGTTCAAGGCCTACGCGCTGAACACCGACATCCGCACGGACGGACAGGAAACCGTGGACGCGCGTTGGGTGAGCCGCGACGAATACACCGAGGCACTGGTGCGGGGGGTCATGAGCGCGCCAAACCGGGCCGCCATCGCACGGTACATGATCGAGGAATGGTATGGACGCGCGCTGTAGTCGGTTCGGCTGCGTATAGTGATGCCTTGGAAAGAGTGGGAATTCGCAAGGGAATGACAATGTCCGACGACTATCAGATGGATGGGTTCTCTCAGATGGACGACGACCGCACCGTGGCCATGCCACCGGTCGGGGACGCGTCCCCGATGACCATGGGCGAGGACGCCATCGCTCTGCCCGGCGACGAGGAGAAGCCGCGGAATACCAAACTGCCGTGGATCATCACGCTCAGCGTCATCGGCGCGCTGCTGGTGCTGGTTGTGGCCGGTCTGTTCACCGCGCGCTGGTATTTCTCCGACAAGGCCGCGCCCGGCGTGACACTCGGTCAGATCAGCGTGGCGGGGCAGAACCGCGATCGTCTGACCGATACGGTAACGCGCGCGATCGCCGATTCGACTCTGACCGTTGCCGACCCGGACGGACAGGAGATCAAGGCCTCGCTGGAGGAACTCGGCGTGAGCGTGGACGTGGACGCGACCGTGGACGCGCTGCTCAACGCCAAGACTGACGGGGACGCGACTGGCGTGCGTGCGCTGCTGTCCGACTTCGCCCGGCTCAACCCGTTCTCCAAGGCCGATATCGGCCTGAGCGCCGAGTATGACGAATACACGGCGAACACGTTCCTGACTGACCGGTTCGTGGCCGACGACCAGCAGGCCGTGCCCTCCTCGATCGCCTACGATGCCGGATCACAGGCGTTCACGGTCACCGAAGGCAAGGTGGGGCGGGCGCCGCAGCTGGACGCCGTGAACAAGGCCGTCGCCAACGCCATCAAGGCCCCAGGCACGGGGGCGAGCGTGAAGATCGACTACTCGGACGTGGACATGCCCATCGGTGTGGACGCCGCCAACCAGGCCGCAGCGGACGCCAACCAGCGGCTCAACAACAAGATCGTGCTTACCAACGAGCGCGACCGCAACTTCGAACTGTCGAACGACACGGTGGCGTCGTGGATCAAGCCGACCGGTGACGTGCAGAACGGCACCATCACCCTGAGCTATGACGAGCAGGCCATCAAGGACTACCTGGCCGCCGAACTGCCCAAACAGCTCAACCAGGAGAAAACCGACCAGACGGACATCATCGACGACAACGGCAACGTGCTGCTGACCCGCGTGGACGGTGTGGACGGCGTGGCCGTGAAGAACACCGACGCCACAGCGGCGAAGGTGCTTGAGGCGCTCGAAGCGGGCAACGGCGGGCTGATCACCGCGGAATTCGACGTGACCCCGTTCGAGACCAAGCAGGAGAAGGTCGCGATGCGCATCGTGGTGGACAAGTCCTCGCAGACTGCCACCGTGTACAACAACAACCAGCTGGTGCGCACGTTCCCGGTCTGCACCGGCACCCCGGGCGCATTCGGCGAAACCGACAACGGCACGTTCTACATCTACCTGAAGTATGCGTCACAGGACATGCGCGGCTACAACGAGGACGGCTCGAAGTACCTTTCGCCGGGCGTCAAGTGGGTCGGCTACTTCAACGGCGGCGAGGGATTCCACACGGCGGACTGGAACTACTACGGCATCCAGGTCGGCGATCCGGCGCACTACGGATCGCACGGCTGCGTGAACATGTACGAGGCCGACGCCAAGTGGATCTACGACAACTGCCCCGAAGGCACCGTCGTGCAGGTCGTCGGCTCGACCCCCTCCGGCCCGGTCCGCTGACGCGATGAGGGGTCGCGGCGCGTGGCGGATGCCGGGGCGTTGTACGCTGGTGCCATGAGCGAAACGAACGAAACCCCGTTGAATCTTGATGTTCCCGAGCATCTGGAATACTCCGAGGAGCATGTCTGGGTGGACGCCTCGGTGGAACCCGCCATGGTCGGTCTGACCGAGTACGCGGTCAGCCAGCTGGGCGAACTGGTGTTCGTCGATCTGCCCGAACCCGGCATGCGCGTGGAGGCCGGCGACGAGATCGTGGAACTCGAATCGCACAAGGCCGTGCAGCCGCTGGTGTGCCCGGTGGCCGGTACGGTGCGGTACGTGAACCGCGAGGCCTCGGACGATCCGGCGATCATCACCAACGATCCGTACGGCGAGGGCTGGATCCTGAAGATCGAACTCGACGACGACGAGCCTGCGCTGCTCACCGCCGCGGAGTACGCCAAACTCGTCAAGTGATTGTCTCGCGTGCGGCGGTGAGGTTGCATCGAAACATTGTGTGGGTATAGTGAATCTATGAGTGATTCACGTCGGACATCGCCGCAGGTCCATCAACCCACGGATGATATGCCCACCGTGCCGATTCCGGCGCGGCGCGTCGTCACGACGTTCGATTCCGCCTCCAAACACGAGCGCATCGAGGCCAAGCCGCCACTGGTCCGCCTGTTCCGCCGTGCCGTGAGCACCGTCTTCAACCTGTGGATGAGGGTCTCCACACCGGTCGTCGAACAACTCGGCTGGTACGACCAGATCGAACCCTACGTCGGATACGGCACCGAAGCCTACTCCCGTCTGATCTGCCGGACTGTGTACGCCCCGGAGCACCACCGGCCCGGCGCCCGCATCCGCGGCATCTGGGGCATGCTGGCCATCCCCGCGCCCCACCGTCGCGTGCGCGTGGCCATCGACGGCACACCGCTGGAAACTGTGCAGGTCGGCACCTCCGAATCCTATGACAAACCGGATGCCAAGCGTCGGCAGACCGCCGAATACGCGGTATCCGACTCCGCCGGCTACCTCGACCTCGTCGCCGAGCATCGCCTCAGTCCCGGCATCCACCGCGTCTCCTACCGGGTCGACCGCCGCAAGCCGGTCACCGCCAACCTGTTCACCATCCCCAGTGGCTCCAAGGTCGGCATCATCTCCGACGTGGACGACACCATCATGATCACGCAGGTGCCCACGTTGTGGAAGGCCGCTTACAACGTGCTGTTCGCCAATCCGAAGAAACGCGCGTCGGTGCCCGGCATGAGCGTGCTGTTCACCAAGCTCTCCGCGCTGTTCCCGGAGGCGCCGTTCTTCTACCTGTCCACCTCGCCGTGGAACGTGGAGAGCTCGATCCGCCATTTCATCAACGACCACGGCTTCCCCGCCGGCCCGTTGCTGCTGCGGGATCTAGACCCGCGCCCCAAGACCTTCATCCCCACCGGCGTGCAGCACAAGCTCGAATTCGCCGAACAGCTCATGGGCGACTTCCCGGACATGAAATTCATCCTCATCGGCGACGACGGGCAGAAGGACCCGACCACCTACGCCACCATCGCCCGCCGGTATCCCGGCCGCGTCATCGCCATCGGCATCCGCCAGCTCTCCCCGCGCGAGGCCTCCCCACTCGGTTCGGTGGCCGGGGTCTCCGCCACTCAACCGATGCCCGTCACCGACGTCCCCGTCTTCACCGGCACCACCGGCGCGAACCTGATGAACACCATGCTCCCGTACCTCGAACGGCTCGCGTGACCGGACTCGCGGGGCGCAACGGCGGCACGGCTGCGCATATAATCGCCTGCATGATGCAAGAGCAGCAGGGTGCCGCCTCCGCGGCCGTGAACGAAACCGCGCAGACCACGCCGTCCCCGGACAACCCCGCAGCGCATGCGACCGTGGAGCACGGCGTATCGTCGCAGGACGCCGTTTCCATGCCGCCGATCGCCCGCCGCGAGTCCGCTGCGCGCACGCATCACGGCGACACATTCCTCGACCCGTACGCGTGGATGAGGGACAAGGACAGCGCCGAAGTCCGCGACTACGTAACCGCCCAGAACGCATATGGCGAACGGCGCACCGCCGCGCTCGGCCCCCTACGCGACACGCTGTTCAACGAACTGACCTCCCGCATCCAGCAGACCGACATGTCCGTGCCCACGCGCATGGACGGCTACTGGTATTTCACGCGCACGCGCGAGGGATCGCAGTATGCGGTGCAGTGTCGCCTGCCGATCCGAGGGGAGGGCGACTGGACCCCGCCCGACATCGACCCGCTGAGCGAGCCCGGATCCATGCCCGGCGAACAGGTGGTGTTTGACACGAACCGGGAAGCCGAGGGGCATGACTTCTTCCAGATCGGCGGCATGGATCTGAGCCGTGATGGCCGCTGGATGCTCTACGGCGTCGACACCCGCGGCGATGAGCGCTACGACTTCCGCATCCGGGATCTGCAGAGCGGCACGGAGCTGCCCGAGGTGCTTGAGGGCATCGCCGGCGCGTGCATTACGCCGGACGCGCAGTGGGTGTTCTACACCGTGCTCGACGACGCATGGCGGCCCTGCGCGGTGCGCCGGCACAAGGTCGGCACGCCGGTATCCGACGACGTGGAGGTGTTCCGGGAGCATGACGAGCGGTTCTGGCTCGGTGTAGGCCTGAGCTTCGACGAACGCAACATCGTCATCGGCACCGGCTCCAAAACCACCACCGAGGTGCTCATGCTGCCCGCCGACACCCCGGAGGGCGAGTTCCGCGCGTTCATCCCGCGCGAACCGGATGTCGAATATGATGTCAGCTTCGCCCGGTTTGAAGGCGCGGGGGAGGACGGCGCCGATATCCCGCTGGCGGTGGTGTACCACAACGCGTTCAATCCGAATTTCGAGATCGACGTGATCGATATGCGGTTGCATGAACCGCCGTACCGGCTCGGCGAGGGCGTATGCATCGCGCAGGGCTCGCCGTACGGGTGCGAGCAGGGGGACCGCGTCGAGCCCGGGGCTTCGGCCAAGCCGATCGGCACCGCCTACCGCAACCCCGCGAACCCGGCGATTCTGCAGGGGGCGCGGGGGCTGGGCATCGAGGGCATCGCCCTGCACCGGCACTATGTGTCGCTCAGCTACCGGGCGGACGGCATGACGCATCTGGGCGTCATGACCAAGCGGGACGCCGCCGAGGACTTCCTAGCCGGCCGCCCGTGGCGGTTCCGCGAGCTGCTGCCGCCCGCGCTCGAAGGCGATTGGGATGTCCCCGATTCCCGTGTTGCGGATTCTGCGGAAAACTCCGATTCCTTGGACTCTGACACATGTTTCACGGGATGTTTCACGCAGCGCGGTCCGTCCGATCCATCCGGGGCATCCAGTCCGTCCGATTCGGCCGACGCATCCGATTCGTCCGGTTCATCCGAGGACGGACTGCCCGATGTCACGCGACGCCTGTACACCATCGCGGCTGGCGGCAACCCGACATACGAGGCGCCGCGCATGCGCTACACGTTCTCCGGCTACACGCGCCCGGGCGAGCTGCACGAGTTCGACCCGGCCACCGGCGAGGACCTGCTGCTCAAGCGGGCGCGCGTTCTCGGCGACTTCGACCCACGCAACTATATGGAACGCCGCATGTGGATCACGGCGCGGGACGGCGAACGCATCCCCGTCTCCCTGGTCTGGCGGCGCGGCGTGGCGCTCGACCATCTCCCGATGTTCGTCACCGGCTACGGCGCGTACGAGATCAGCTCCGATCCGGGATTCTCCGTGGCCCGGCTCAGCATGCTCGACCGCGGCGTGCTCTATGCGGTGCCGCATATCCGCGGCGGCGGCGAGATGGGGCGCGCCTGGTACGAGCAGGGGCGGCGGCTGGCCAAACGCCACAGCTTTGAGGATTTCGTAGACGCGGTGGCCGCCCTGCAGGACGCGGGACTCGCCGACCCCGAGCGCACCGTGGCCGTCGGCGGGTCGGCGGGCGGCCTGCTGATGGGCGCCGTGGCGAATCTGGCCCCCGAGCGTTTCGCCGGCATCGAGGCGGATGTGCCGTTCGTGGATGCGCTGACCTCCATCCTGGACCCCTCTCTGCCGTTGACCGTCACCGAATGGGACGAATGGGGCGACCCGTTGCATGATCCGGAGGTCTACCGGTACATGAAGTCGTACACGCCGTATGAGAACGCGCCGGAATCGCCCGACGACCCGCGCGTAGCCTACTTCCCGAAGATCCTGATCACCACGTCGATGAACGATACGCGCGTGCTGGTCGTCGAGCCGCTCAAATGGATGGCGCGGCTGCAGGCGGCCGGCGTGGACGTCATCGCCAAGATCGAGGTCGAGGCGGGGCACGGAGGCACCACCGGACGGTACAAGCAGTGGAAGGAGGTCTCGTTCGAGAACGCCTGGTGTCTGCGGACCATGGGTGTGGCGTAAGGGCAGGGTGCTTTGTCCACTTGCTGAACCGTTCGGGACGGCCTGCCCGCAACCGGGGTAGTGTCGCTCACTATGAGCGAAACAACGACGAAGTATCGCATCGCCGTCATCCCCGGCGATGGCATCGGCAAGGAAGTCACCCCCTGGGCGCAGAAGGCGCTTGAACAGGCGGTGCAGGGCGCGGCGGATTTCGAATACGAGAACTTCGATCTGGGCGCCGAACGTTACCTGCGTGACGGTGCGATCCTGCCGGACGAGGAACTTGAACGCATCAAGACCACCGACGCGATCCTGCTCGGCGCGGTCGGCGACCCGCGCATCAAGGCCGGCATCCTGGAGCGTGGCCTGCTGCTGCGTCTGCGTTTCGAACTCGACCAGTACGTGAACCTGCGCCCCTCCAAGCTGTATAAGGGCGTGACCTCGCCGCTCGCCAATCCGGGCGAGATCGACTTCGTCGTGGTGCGTGAAGGCACCGAAGGCCTGTACTGCGGCGCGGGCGGCGCGGTCCGCCGCGACACCCCGGCCGAAGTGGCCACCGAGGTCTCGATCAACACCGCCTACGGCGTGGAACGCGTGGTGCGTTACGCCTTCGACCTGGCCATGAAGCGCCGCAAGCACGTGACCCTCGTGCACAAGAAGAACGTGCTCGTCAACGCGGGCGACATGTGGCAGCGCATCGTGGACCGCGTGGGCCGGGAGTACCCCGAGGTCTCGCACGACTACTGCCATATCGACGCGGCCACCATCTACATGGTCTCCGACCCCTCGCGCTTCGACGTGATCCTGACTGACAACCTCTTCGGCGACATCCTGACCGACGAGGCGGGCGCCGTGGTCGGCGGCGTCGGCTATTCGGCGTCCGGCTGCATCAACGCGTGCAACGAGTTCCCGTCCATGTTCGAGCCGATCCACGGCTCGGCGCCGGACATCGCCGGCAAGGGCATCGCCAACCCGACGGCCGCCATCCTCTCCGCCGCCATGCTGCTGCGCCACCTCGGATTCGACGAGGATGCGGCGCGCATCGACGCCGCGGTCGAAGCGGATATCGCCGAGCTCGGTTCCGCGCCGCGCAGCACCGACGAGATCGGCCGCGACATCCTGGCGCGCCTGTAACGCCACGGGACCGCCATATAAGTTTGCAATCATGCGCCGCGTGCCAATAGGGACGCGGCGCATTGTCGTATGGGTCGTATGGCTGGGCCTGTCGGGTCCGCCGATGGTACGGAACGCCGAATCGAAGTTTCTCTTGGTTGCGTACCCACCCTTGTGTGGTACCCAATTTGAAGAAACGTTTTATACTGGCTCCGTACCGTACCACGCCCGTGTGGTACGGAACAGAACGTTGAAAATAAGCCATTTGTGGGCTGAGGGCTGTGGTGTGGTACGGTACGGAGCCTCCGAAAAGGCCTCCTGTCGATTCCGTACCACGCCGCGGCCGCGGATTGCCAGGGGGTGTCATAGGTATGCGGCGTGGAGCGGTCAAGACGCCCGGCGGGAAACTCGTTGCCCTGACTGTGCAGACCGACCGATCGGGGCTGCCGGTCGCATGCCGGCTGGACGGCGACTTCTTCATCGACGGCGATGAGATGCAATCGCGCTCGCTGCTGGATGACCTCGAGCAGACATTGCTGATATGCGCTCGGGAGGCGTCTGCCGACAAGACAGGCGTGCAGGATGGGAACACGTTGCTGGTGCCCGTCGCGCGGGAACATGCGGATGTACAGGGGCGGGCTGCGCGCCCCGAGGCACACGATGATGGAGCGCGCACCGATGCCTTGGTGGATGCTGTCGATATCGTCGACTGGCGTGATCGGCTGCTGCAGGCTTGTGCGCAGCATGACGGGGTGCGGTTGGTCGGCACCGATGCTGAAGCGATGGCGTGGGCCTTGTCCCGGGCGATGGGCGTCGGTGACGAATCGGCTGCCTTTGCGGTGGGATTGAACGGCGCGGTGAACGATGCCGTCTCCGAGACGGAGATGCCGGCGGGACCTCAACTGGCGGACGTGCCGCTGAACGACATGGTGGCCGATGCCGTTGCCGAGACTGGTCCTCTGGCGGAGGCGGCGTCATACGGCTTGTGCGGTCATCGTGCCACACCTCATGCCGGCTGGCCATCTGACTGGCGCGACCGTTGGCGCAGGCTTGCGCCGGTCGTCGTTCACGATACCCCCCGCAGTCCCGCCGAACAGATGGCGATTGACGAGCAATGGGCGCGCGAGGTGGCGACGGGGGAACGGCCGGCCAGCCTGCGGTTCTGGGAATGGTCATCGCCCGCAGTGGTGGTCGGGCGGTTCCAATCGATACCCGACGAGGTTCATGTGGACGAGGCGGAACGATTGGGATTCACGGTGGTCCGCCGGTGCACGGGTGGCGGCACGATGGTGGTCCAGCCGGGAGGGGCGATCACCTATTCGCTGTACGCGCCGCGATGGTTCGTGGACGGCATGGACGCGGCGGAGGCCTACCGGTTGTGCGACAGCTGGCTGATCGACGCTCTGCGGGGGTTGGGGGTCGACGCCCGGTTCCAAGGGCTGAACGATATAGCGGTGGCTAATGACGCATGCCGCGGCACGGTGGATGGACGGGAGCCCGCGCAGTGGGGGAAAGCGGGAGGGGCGGCGCAACGGCGGTTTCCTGCGCCACAGGACAGCAACGGTCCGGGCGCGGTGCTGCATCACACCACGCTGGCGTATGAACTGGACGGCGCGCTGATGGCCAGGCTGCTGAACACATCCCCGGAGAAACTGTCCGACAAGGCCGTCCGTTCGGCGTCCAAGCGGGTGACGCCGCTGTGCCTGCAGCCCTCGCTGCAAGGCATGGGGCGGGACGGCCTGATCCGTGCCTTGTCCAGGTCCTTAGGGCAGTTCCTTTCCATTAACAGCTAACCCGTCCGTCAACTTCTCAACGGTTGACCTATGCGCGTAGATTGGCCATTTTTCGCAGTTTTTTCCACAGTCGAGGATGGCGGTCGTGCCTGTCCTTCTGTCCGCGGCTTTTCCGACTGTTGACCAATGTACGTGGGTGGGGTGGGCGGATGGGGCTACAATATTGGGCGAGGCGAATGAGGACAACCGTCGCCGGCGTACCAGGGCTGATCGTGAGCCGGCACAGTAACGGGCAGGAGGATCGACTGGCAATGGCGACACCGAACGCGATTCCCAATGACGAGAACACGTTATTGCATACGGCGTTGTTCAAACAGGTCTCTCCGGAACAGGCGGAGGAGTTGCTGCCCGCGCTTCGTGAATCGGTATATGACAAGGGCGAGCACATCTTCACGCAGGGGGATACCGATCATCGTATGGGGTTGTTGGAGAAGGGACGTGTGAAGCTGACGCGCGAGTCCAATGACGGTCGAGTGCAGCTGCTGAGCATCCATGCGCGCGGCGAGGTGCTGGGTGAGATCCCGGTGTTCGACCCGAACGGCGGTCCGCGAACCGCCTCCGCGGTGGCGATGGTGAACGGCACCCGCGTGGTATGGCTGGAACACGACGCGTTGTTCGCGTGGCTGGACAGATACCCGCGTGTGGCCGTAGACATGTTGCAGGTGTTGGCGAACCGGATGCGCAGCAACAACGAGCGCATCACCGACCTGGTGTTCATGGACGTACCCGCCCGTTTGGCCAAGACGTTGCTGGATCTGGCCTCGCGGTTCGGCGAGCCGGTGGAGGCCGGTCTGAAGGTGCCGCACGATCTGACACAGGAGGAGCTGGCCCAGCTGGTCGGCTCGTCCCGGGAGACCGTGAACAAGGCGTTGATGGATTTCTCGAACCGTGGGTGGATCGCGCGTGAGGGGCGGTCGATCGTCATCTACCAGCCGGGTATGCTGATTCGTCGTTCGCGCCGGTAACCGGTTCGGCTGGTGGTCGCCCTGTGGCGGACCCGGTCCGATGCCCAGCGCAATCGGCGACGAGCCGGCGACCGGGGCGCCGGTATGGCGCGTTCGGGGCAGTGGGGGATCCGCCCCGGTCCAGATGCCGCCGCGCATGTCAGATTCGTTGGTCTGTTTTCAGCCATTTTCCAGACATTTCCGGCCAGTTGTGATGAAATGGCAACGGACGTGGACGGGGCGGGGCGAGGTAGAGGGACCTCTTTAGAATGGGCACCATGCCGAAGAAGAAATCAATGACCATCCGTCGTGCCCTCTCGCTGGTGCTCGCCTATATCGTGCTGTGCGTCACCGGCGGCGTTGTGGCGAGCCTGCTGTTCGTGCCGGCCGTGTTCGGCGCCAACACCGTGGCGAAGGCCGTGATTCCTTCCCTGCAGGTGGAAGGGATTGATTTCGATGTGACGAGCCTGCCGCAGCAGTCGCGCATGTATGCGTCGGACGGTTCGCTGATCGCCACGTTCTATTCGCAGAACCGTGTTGTGGTGCCGATCAAGGACGTGTCCGAATACATGCAGAAGGCGATTGTGGCCCGTGAGGACCGCCGCTTCTTCGAGCATTCCGGCGTTGACGTGCAGGGCGTCATGCGCGCGTTCATACAGACGTATGTGCTCAAGCGCGATATGCAGGGCGGTTCGTCGCTGACCCAGCAGTACGTCAAGAACGTGCTGATGGTGCAGGCGCGCGAGGACAACGATCCGATCGCGGAATACCATGCGCAGGAGAGCACGATCGCCCGTAAGCTACGCGAGATGCTGATCGCCGTGCAGATGGAGAAGATGTACTCCAAGCCGGAGATCCTGCAGGGCTATCTGAACATCGCCCAGTTCGGATCCAACAATCTGTATGGCGTGGAGACCGCGGCGCAGCGGTACTTCAACGTGCACGCCAAGGATCTGAACCTGGTGCAGTCGGCCACCATCGCCGCCATCACCAAGAATCCCGCGGGCCTGGATCCCTCGATTCCCGAGAACCAGGAGGACTCGGAGAATGAGCGAAACATCGTGCTCAAGCTCATGCTGGACCAGGGCCTGATCGAGCAGGCCGAGTATGACGAGGCGGTGAACATCCCGCTGGTGGATACGCTCAATATCCAATCGGTGAACCAGGGCTGCCAGTCGGCCGGCAACGCGGCGTTCTTCTGCTCGTACGTGACCACCAAGATCCTCAACTCCGAGGAGTTCGGCGAAACCGAGGCGGACCGCCAGAAGCTGCTGAACGAAGGCGGCCTGGACATCTACACCACCATGGACGTGAACGCCAACAACGCGGCCATGCAGGCGGCGAACGACACAATCCCGGCTTCCGATCCCTCCGGTCTGGAGGTCATGATCGCGGCCATCAAGCCCGGCACCGGCGAGGTGCTCGGCTTCGGCATCAACCGCACGTATGACGCCACCGACGCGGCGGCCAACGACCAGACCAAGACCTCGATGAACTACATGGTTGACCAGGTCGACGGCGGCGGCTGGGGCGTGCAGGTCGGCTCCACCTGGAAGCCGATCAACATGGTGGCCTGGATGCAGCAGGGCCGTTCGATCAACGAAAGACTGCGCACGTCCACGTCGTACCCGCTGAGCAACTTCAACTGCAACAACTACTCGTTCACCGGCACCTGGAAGGTCGAGAACTCCGGTGGCGGCACCGTGAACCCGGAGACCCCGCTGCAGGGCCTGATCCGTTCGCACAACACCACGCAGGCGTCCATGGCCTCGCAGATCGGGCTGTGCGCGATCGCCGACGCGGCCACCGCCCTCGGGTACCACAATGCACCGTCGTCCGCCATGGACGTGTATTCGAGCAACTCGTTCAACGCCCCGATGACCATCGGTGCCGTGCAGGCGTCCCCGCTGACCATGGCCAACGTCTACGCCACCCTGGGGGCGAACGGCGTGGCCTGCACGCCGATCGCCATGACCCGCGTGACCGACAAGAACGGCGACGAGATCGACGTCCCGCAGGCCGACTGCCATCAGGCTATCGATTCGGAGATCGCGCAGACCACCGCGTACGCGCTCAACCAAGGTGTCGTGACCGCCGGAGGCGAGGCCGCGACGACCCAGCTGGACAACGGGCGCAAGACCTTCGCCAAAACCGGAACGAACGAGAACACGTACATGCTGACCGCCGGTTTCGTGCCGAATGTGGTGTCTGCGTTCGTGGCCGTCGGTGACGCGCAGGATCCGCTCAACAACACCTTCGACAACAAGACCATCAACGGCGTGTATCGCTCCGAATGGTTCGGCATGTACATCGCCACCCCGGCGTGGAAGCAGTTCATGAATACATATCTGAACGCCATCAACGCCCCGATCGACAATAACTATGGCAATCCGGCGCAAAAGTACCTGACCGCTTCGGGGGTGCAGTCCACCACGAACAACCAAAACAACCAGAGCAACCAGACCACGCAGAACGGACAACAGGCGCAGAACCAGAACCAGGAGGGCCAGTAGCCCCGCCCTGCGGCCGTGGTAGCGCACGGTTCGGGTTACGTAGTTTGGAACGCCCGCCGACATTCGGCGGGCGTTCCGCATATCCCCGCATACAATAGGTGACATCATCGCACAAGGGAGGCAGGATGATGCAGGACGATCTGACCCATGACAACTTCGACTTCCGCGGCTTCTCCAAGGAGAACCGCCACGAGACCGAGCTGATTCGCGACGAGGAGGAACGCTCGTCGAAGAAGCCCGCCAAGGCGGGCAAAGCCGGCAAGAACAAGGCCGGCAAGAACGCCAAGGATGCCGGCCGGGAGCGCAAGGCCGAGAAGGCTGGGAAGGCGGAGAAGAAGGCCGCCGCGTCGGCCAAGCCGCAGGGCAAGCGCCCGCTGCTGTTCACACCGATGCAGCTGCGTGGCCTGACCGTGCGCAATCGCGTGTGGCTGCCCCCGATGGACATGTATTCGGCGTACGCCCGGGACGGCAAACCGACGCCGTTCCACTACCAGCATTACGTGTCTCGCGCTCTCGGCGGCTTCGGCCTGATCATTGCCGAGGCCACCGCCGTATGCCCCGAAGGACGCATCAGCCCCAAGGACGTGGGCCTGTGGGAGGATTCGCAGATCGAGGCCTGGCGTTGGATCGTGCAGGGCGTCAGGGATGCGGGCGCGGCCATGGCCGTGCAGCTCAACCACGCCGGGCGCAAGGGGTCCACGGGCTGCTTCGGCGTCGGCCATGACGGTGCAAGCGTGCCGGTTGAGGAGGGCGGATGGCAGACCGTGGCGCCCAGCTCCAACGCCTATGGCGCCTATGCCGCGCCGCGTGAACTGAGCGTGGATGAGATCCATGCGATTGTGGGCCAGTTCGCCGCAGCCGCCGGTCGCGCGGTGGCCGCCGGGTTCCAGGCCGTTGAGATCCACGCCGCGCACGGGTATCTGATCTCGCAGTTCCTCGATCCGCTGATCAACGAGCGTACCGATGAGTACGGCGGCGACCTGAACGGACGCATGCGGTTCCTGGTGGAGATCGTGGACGCGGTCCGTGCCACGATCCCGCAGGACATGCCGTTGCTGGTGCGCATCTCCGCCACGGACTGGGCGGCCGGCGGCTGGGATCTGGGTCAGACGATCGCGGCGTCGCGTGTGCTGAAGGATCACGGTGTGGATCTGGTCGATGTCTCGACCGGCGGCATTGTGCCGGATGTCACGATTCCGGTCAAGCCGAACTATCAGGTGCCGTTCGCGGCCCAGGTGCGCGCCCAGGCCGGTGTGCCGACCACGGCGGTGGGGTTGATCACCAAGCCGAAGCAGGCCGAGAAGATCCTGCGGGCGGAACAGGCCGACGCCATTGAGATCGGACGCGCCGCGCTGCGCGATCCCGCATGGCCGATGCGCGCCGCCCACAAGCTGGGTCTCGCTCCGGCCGATCTGCCGTATCCGGACCAGTACGTCCGCGGCGCCTACTGACGTGCTGCGCCGCGGATGTTGGTGCTTCGGTTTCAGGCGTCGACGCCCACGGCCTCGGAGACATGCTCGAAGCCGTCGCGCTTGAGCAGGCTGGCCAGGCCGCGCTTGAGCACGGTGATCTGCTGCGGGCCGCGGTACATCAGCGAGCTGATGAACATGACCAGGCTGGCGCCGCTGCGGATCTTGGCGTAGGCCTGCTCCGGGGTGAACACGCCGCCGATGCCGGCGATGGCGAACCTGTCGCCGAACTCGCGGTAGGCGCGGCGGACCAGCTCGTTGCTGGCACGGTAGGTCGGACCGCCGGACAGGCCGCCCTCCCAATCGCGGGGGATCTCCAGCCCGGTGCGGTCCTTCTGCAGGTTGGCGATGCTGACACCCTGCACGTTGTGCTCGGCCAGCACGGCCAGCAGGTCGCGGAACTCCTCCCAGCTTTTGTTCAACGGCATCTTGACCAGCGTGGGCTGCGGACGGTCCACCGTGTCCAGCACGGAGAACAGGCGGTCGAGGTTCTCGGGGCTTTCGGTGAACGGCTCGCCGGCGCGGGTGTTGGGGCAGGAGACGTTGATCTCCACCATGGCGCTGCGGCCGGCCGCCCGTTCCAGCGAGATGCGGTAGTCCTCGATGCCCTCGTCGATGTCCCCGGCCAGATCGTCATTGGTGCGGGCGATGGAGACGGAGACCTGCAGGGACCGGGCCTTGGTCCAGGCCTGCTCGGCGCGGGCGATCACTTTGTCGCTGCCGTCGTTGGCCAGACCCACGTGCACCATCATTGAATCGTATTCGGGCAGGCGGTGGAACCACGGCTTCGGATTGCCGGCGCAGGGGCGGGAGGTGGTCGAGCCGACGGTTTCGAACCCGAAACCGGCGTTGTCCATCAGCACCGGCATATCGCAGTTCTTGTCCAAGCCGGCGGACAGGCCGAACGGGTTGGCGAAGTCCACGCCCATCACCGAGGTTTCGAGCACCGGGTCGGTGTAGTTCAGCATCTCGCGCAGCAGCCACATCAGTGGCGGGATGTTGCCGGTGACGCGGCAGAACTCGATCATTTGGTCGTGCGCCACGTCCGGGGTGTGGTTGAACACGAAGTTCGGTTTGACGATGTGCTTGTAACCGAACGTGAACAGGTCGGTGGTGGCTTTGTTGACGGCGTCGTGCCAGAAGCTCTCGGAAACGTAGGTCATGCATCCATTGTGTCACTGGCGGTGGGCATGCGGCGTCGAACCGGATGCGGAAACCGGGCGTGTCGGGGCGGAATGGATGACCGTCCGGTTGCGGTGTCCGGGATCAGGCCGCTCCGGATCGACTTGTTGCGCGAAAAACGCCAAGAGCCGGCATACGAGGGTGCCGCGCTTGTGCAGCCGAAACGAATGTTCGATTTTGGTTGATTTTTCGGTATTTGTGATAACTTCGGCGTGTCGTGATGTGATTTTTGCGGTCAAAAGTTGTTGTTTTGGGTGAAGATGTGCGATAATGTTCATATGATTTCATCGCAACGACAGCATCTGATCCTGAGCCGGTTGCGCACCAGAGGCGCCGTGCGCATCACCGCGCTATCCAAGGAGCTGGGTGTCTCCGCGATGACCATTCGCCGTGATATCGCCGAACTCGCCGACAAGGGGCTGCTCAAACGTGTGCATGGAGGCGCCGTGACCACCAGCACCCTGCTCAGCGAGCCGCTGTTCTCCGTCAAGTCGCAGATGGATGTCGGCCTCAAGGACGCCATCGCACGGGAGGCGGTCGCCTATGTGGCCCCGGGCGACGTCATCGCCATCGGCGGCGGCACCACGGCGTATGTCTTCGCACAGCACCTGCTCGAATCGCAACAGGCCAGCGGCATCACCATCCTGACCAACTCCATCCCGGTCGCCGAGCTCGTGCAGGCGCTGGAATCCAAGGACGTCGAGGTCATCGTCACCGGCGGCGTCATCACCCGCTCGAACTCGTTGGTCGGGCCCATCGCGGACAAGGTCATCGCCTCCCTGCGCGTGAACACCGTGTTCCTGGGCACCCACTCGGTATCCGTACCGCGCGGCTTCCTGATGCCGAACTCGCTGGAGGCCGCTACCGACATGGCCATGATGGACATCGCCGACCGCACCATCATCCTGACCGACCACACCAAGTGGAGCAGCACCTCCCTCTCGCTGTTCGCGCGCTTCGACCAGGTGGACACGGTCATCACCGACGATGGGCTCGACCCCGACTCCGTCGTCAAAACCAGAGATTTGGTAAAAGAACTCGTTCTGGCCCATCAGAGCGATTCCACCGAGGAAAGTGAGTGATCACCATGAGTGAATACGCGAATTACACTCCCGGTCCCTACGCCGCGGAGAACATTCGCATCACGCCGACCACGCTGGCGGACGGTCGTGATTTCTTCTATCTGGACGATGATCCGGAATACGTGAGCGGTGCGAAGACGCGTGAGCTCAACGATCCGCGTCAGCTGGCGTACCGTTTCGCCAACCAGCTGAACGCGGCCGGCGAGGAGGTGCCGTACGCGGCCCCGGAGATGCGCCGCGACCCGCTGACCGGCGACTGGATCCCGATGGCCACCGCCCGCATGAACCGTCCGATCACCGCCGGCCCCGGCGCCACCGCCAAGGGTAACCCGCTCGCCGCGCGCAAGCCGGGCGACCCGTACCAGGACGGCGAGGTGCCGGATACCGACTACAACGTGGTGGTGTTCGAGAACCGCTTCCCCTCGATGGTGCGCGTGCCCGGCCGTTCCGACGCCGTGGAATACGTGGACGGCAACCCGCTGTGGGAGAAGAAGATGGCCGCCGGCCGTTGCGAGGTCATCTGCTTCGACCCCGATGAGGACGGCCTGCCCGCCAACCTGCCGGTCAAGCGCCTGCGCACCGTGGTGGAGGCCTGGGCCTTCCGCACCGCCGAAATCTCCACGATGGAGGGCATCGAACAGGTCTTCCCGTTCGAGAACCACGGCCAGGAGATCGGCGTCTCGCTGGCCCACCCGCATGGCCAGGTGTACTGCTACCCGTTCATCGCCCCGAAGATGGAGGCCGAGCTGCAGCACACCGAAGCCTACTTCGAGAAGACCGGCGGCAACCTCCTGAAGGACATCA
Organism: Bifidobacterium sp. UBA4282; assembly: GCF_002394995.1. Classification (NCBI taxonomy): domain Bacteria; kingdom Bacillati; phylum Actinomycetota; class Actinomycetes; order Bifidobacteriales; family Bifidobacteriaceae; genus Bifidobacterium; species Bifidobacterium sp. UBA4282. The sequence goes on along the minus strand of NZ_DGVO01000020.1, from coordinate 4,619 downwards.
TGAACGCCGAGATCGAGGCCAAGGAGCGCATCGTGCTGCGCAACCACAGCTGGGTGGCCTACGTGCCGGCCGCCGCCCGCTGGCCTCTGGAGGTGCATGTGGCCCCGGTGCGCGACGTGCTCACCCTGGATCAGCTGGACGACCAGGAGCGCTGGGATCTGGCCGAGATGTACTCCGCCCTCCTCAAGCGCGGCAACGCGTTCTTCGACAAGGGCGACGGCCTGGGTATGGACCTGCCGTACATCGCCGCCTGGCACCAGGCCCCGATCCACGACGCCCGCCGCGAGCACTACCGCCTGAACCTGCAGTTCTTCTCGTTCCGCCGCGCCGCCAACAAGATCAAGTACCTGGCCGGCTCCGAATCCGGCATGGCCGCCTGGATCTCCGACACCACCCCCGAACTCATCGCCCAGCGCTTCCATGAGCTCGGCCCGATCGACATCGCCGACTGAGCCGCGGGCAAACACGAGTGAAAAGGAACAATCCCCATGTCTTCCGTTGAATTCATCGAACCGATCAGCCATGACGACGGCGTCGCCCGGGCCACCGAACTGTTCAGCGCCACCTTCGGCGAGGAGCCGGCCGGTGTGTGGGCCGCGCCGGGCCGCGTGAACCTGATCGGCGAACACACCGACTACAACGCGGGCCTGTGCCTGCCGATCGCGCTGCCGCACCGCACCTTCCTGGCCCTGAAGCCGCGCGAGGACACCGCGGTCCGCCTCGTCTCCGACGTGAACCCGACCGCCGTGGCTGAAACCGAACTCGACGGCCTCAAGGCCCGCGGCGTGGACGGCTGGGCCGCCTATCCGACCGGTGTGGCCTGGGCCATGCGCGAGGCCGGATTCGACCAGGTGCGCGGTTTCGACGCCGCGTTCGTCTCCTGCGTGCCGCTCGGCTCCGGCCTGAGCTCGTCCGCCGCCATGACCTGCTCCACCGCGCTCGCGCTGGATGACGTGTACGGTCTGGGCTACGGGGCCACCGACGAGGGGCGCGTCACGCTGATTAATATGGCTATCAAATCGGAGAACGATATGGCCGGCGCCTCCACCGGCGGCCTGGACCAGAACGCCTCGATGCGGTGCACCGCCGGCCACGCGATCCGCCTGGACTGCATGCCGGGCCTGAGCGCCGTGGACAGCGTCTCCCAGCAGGAGTTCGACCTGGACAAGTACGGCCTGGAACTGCTGGTGGTCGACACCCAAGCGCACCACCAGCTCAACGACGGCCAGTACGAGCAGCGCCGCCGCACCTGCGAGCAGGCCGCGGAACTGCTCGGCTACGAACATCTGCGCGCCGCGGCCGAGGCGGTCGCCTACTCCACCGATCCGGAAGGTTCGCTCGCTGCGCTGCTCAACTGCCTGAACGATGAGACGATGAAGAAGCGTGTGCGTCACGTCATCACCGAGATCGGCCGCGTGGATGAGTTCGTCAAGGCATTCGCCGCCGGCGACATCGCCGAGTCCGGTCGCCTGTTCAACGCCTCGCACGATTCGCTGCGCGACGACTACGAGGTCACCGTGCCCGAGCTCGACGTGGCCGTGGACGTGGCCCGCGCCAACGGCGCATACGGCGCACGTATGACCGGCGGCGGCTTCGGTGGCTCGATCATCGCCCTGGTGGACAAGGGTCGCAGTCAGGAGGTGGCGCAGCTGATCGCCGACGAGTTCGAGGCCCGAGGCTTCCATGCGCCGCGCGCGCTCGCCGCGGTCGCCTCCGCCTCCGCCAGCCGCGAGGCCTGAACTCCACGCCGGTATCCCGAGGAGTCCACGGTTTTCCGCCGAAACCTGCGACTGGGGAAGGACCTGCTACGGCCCTTCCCCGGTCGCTTTCGTATGCGCTGAAGGCTGTGTCCGTGGCTGAGCCTGCGACTGTGATTGTGTATCGTCAGGGTCTGCGCTTGTGCCCAAACCTGTGTCTGCGGCGATATGGGTTGTGCCCGTCGTGTTGGTGGTCGTTGGGTGGTATTCTATGTATTACGTGTATTACAGCACTACATGGGGGTGATTGCGGTGACTATGGCGATGGTGACGGCCCGCGTGGATGCGGAGCGCAAGCGTGAGGCGGAGATGGTGCTCAAGCGGCACGGTCTGACGTATTCCGACGTGATTCGCGATCTGACGAATTACCTGGCGGATACCGGGGAGCTACCGGAATTCGAGCGGATTACGTTGGATTTGGTGCGCAGACGGGAGATGGAACGCAAGCTGGCGATCATCGAGATGTTCGCTAATGCCGAGCTGCCCGCAGTAGAGGGCGATTGGTCTGATGAGGAAATCGTCGAACAAGAACGTCTGCGCAAGGCGGGTGAACCATGGTGAGGTTGTTGTTCGACACCAATATTCTGTTGGACCTGTGCAATGTGAACAGGGTGCCGTTCCATCAGGATGCTCTGGATTTGCTGACCCGTTGCGTGCGCAGAGGGGATGCGGAGATGTTGGTGTGCGTCGCATCGCTCAACGACGTGTATTACGTGTTACGTCGCCATTACGGCAGTGAGGAACAGGCGCGGCGGTATGTGGGTGAGCTGATGGAGCTGTTCGATGTGCGGCCGCTGTTGCCTCGGCATGCGCGACGTTCATTGGCTTCGGACGAGCCGGATTTCGAGGATGGTCTGATTCGCGCTGTGGCCGAAGACTCCGGGGTTGATACCATCGTGTCCCGCGACAGAGCGGCGTTTGCGGGTTCGTCCATTCCCCGCAAAACCGCGAGGGAGTGTCTGGAGGCGATGCTGTAGCGTTGTCTTCGGCTTGACGGCGGCAGTCCCTATACTGGGGACATCCAATCAAACGGCATCTCGCAAGAACAGGGAGACCATCGCATGAACAAGGCCATCATCACCGTCGTCGGCCAGGACACCGTCGGCATCATCGCCCGCGTCTGCACGTATCTGGCCGAGCACCATGTCAACGTGCTCGACATCTCGCAGACCATCATCGACGGCTTCTTCAACATGATGATGATCGTCGACTATGCGAACGTCGACACCGAATTCGGCACGATGGTCACCGACCTGGATGCGCTCGGCGAGCAGATCGGCGTCAAGATCCGCTGCCAGCGCGAGGAGATCTTCACCAAGATGCACCGCGTCTGACGGCTGTCCGGCCCGGCAGTTCGCCACGCACCCATCCAATCCGAAGATCGCACCGAAGGGAACATGCACATGCTGAACATCATGGAGGTCCACGAGACCAATCAGATGATCGAGCAGGAGAAGCTCGACGTCCGCACCATCACGATGGGCATCTCGCTGCTCGACTGCGCCGACGCCGACGTGGACGTGGTCGCCGAGAACATCTACCGCAAGATCACCACCTACGCCAAGGATCTGGTCGCCACCGGCGAGGCCATCGAACGCGACTACGGCATCCCGATCGTCAACAAGCGCATCACCGTCACCCCGATCTCGCTCGTCGGCGCCAGCGCCTGCAAGTCCTCCGAGGACTTCGTCAAACTCGCGCACGCGCTCGACCGCGCGGCCAAGCAGGTCGGTGTGGACCTGATCGGCGGCTACTCGGCGCTCGTCTCCAAATCCATGACTCCGGCCGAGGAGATGCTCATCCGCTCGCTGCCGCAGGCGTTGAGCGAAACCGACATCGTCTGCTCGTCGGTCAACGTCGGTTCCACCAAAACCGGCATCGACATGAACGCCGTCGAACTGCTCGGCCATATCATCAAGGACATCGCCTACAACACGCGCGACAATGACAGCTACGGCTGCGTCAAGTTCGTGGCGTTCTGCAACGCTCCGGACGACAATCCGTTCATGGCCGGCGGCTTCCACGGCGTCACCGAGGGCGACGCGGTCATCAACGTCGGCGTCTCCGGCCCCGGTGTGGTCTCCCGCGCGCTCGACGAGGCCAAGGGCCGCGACTTCGAGTTCCTGTGCGAGACGATCAAGCGCACCGCGTTCAAGATCACGCGCGTCGGCCAGCTTGTGGCGCAGGAGGCGTCGCGCCGGCTCGGCATCCCGTTCGGCATCATCGACCTGTCGCTGGCACCCACCCCGGCCGTCGGCGATTCAGTCGGCGAGGTGCTGGAGAAGATCGGCCTGGAGCAGGTCGGCGCCCCCGGCACCACCGCGGCGCTCGCGATGCTCAACGACCAGGTCAAGAAGGGCGGCATCATGGCGTCCTCGTACGTGGGCGGCCTGTCGGGCGCGTTCATTCCGGTCTCCGAGGACAAGAACATGATCGATGCGGCCGGCGCCGGGTGCCTCACCATCGAGAAGCTTGAAGCCATGACCTGCGTGTGCTCGGTCGGTCTGGACATGATCGCCATCCCCGGCGACACCACTGCGGCCACGATCTCCGGCATCATCGCCGATGAGGCGGCCATCGGCATGGTCAACCAGAAGACCACGGCCGTGCGCATCATCCCGGTGTACGGCAAGGGCGTGGGCGATTCGGCGGAATTCGGCGGCCTGATGGGCTACGCGCCGATTATGCCGGTCAACCAGACCAGCTGCGAGGCCTTCGTGACCCGCGGCGGCCGCATCCCCGCGCCGATCCACAGCTTCAAGAACTAGTCTGCAACGGCGGCGGCTCCCTCCGATTCAGGGCGGCGCCGTCCACAATCGCTGTCCAGCCCCCTCCAATGTGAACCGCACCCCGATTGTTGGA
>NZ_DGVO01000011.1:9669-57063 GCF_002394995.1 Bifidobacterium sp. UBA4282 | reverse complement strand
GGTCCAGACCGCTGGTCGGCTCATCCAATACGATGAGCTCCTTATTGCACATCAACGCCGATGCGATGGCCGTGCGCTGCTTCTGCCCGCCGGACAGACTCATCGGATGCCGGTCGGCCAGCTCCGTCAGATTCAGCTGCGACAGGATGCGGTCGGCGGCCCGCAGAACATCCGCCGGCGCGTGGGCCACGTCACGATATGGTGTGGACAGCAGCAGCTCGCCTCGCGCCGAGTCGGCGAACAGCTGATAGTTCACATCCTGCATGACCAGGAACCCGTGGCGCGTCAGATCGCGGGGGCCTGCCGTCCGTCCATGCCGGAGTATGCCGCCGGCCAGTGGCCTGGCCAGTCCGACCAGGGTTCGCACGAGTGTGGTCTTGCCCGCCCCGTTGGGGCCCATCAACCCCACGATCCGCCCGGTGCGCAGCGTCAGGTCGGGAATCGTGCGACTGAATCGCGCATGTTTGGTGCGGGATCGGCGCAACCGAGCGAACGGGCGGGCGTCGTGATATCCGACGGTCAGCCCGCGGGTGGCGATGACTGGTGCCCCCTCGCTGCCCTGACATAGGGATTCGTCATCTGGCGTCGAAACCGTGGTATCGGTGCGTGGCTGGTCACGGGACGTGGTCATACGCTGTACCGTGGTGCGGAACGGTGTCATGTCCAAGGCGCGTAGTCCCCATTGCTCGCGTTGCCGGTCCGGCATGTTCCGGAACCGGTCGGCGGGGCAGTCGAGCATGATACGTCCGGATTCGAAGAGCACGTAGCGGTCGGCCAGATCGGCGCACCACGCCAGACGGTGCTCGGCCACCACAACCGTGACGCCGGTCGCCTTGATCCGCGCGAGCATGGCGTTCAGGTCCGCCATGGCCTGCCGGTCCAGATTGCTGGTCGGTTCGTCCAGCACCAGCAGCCGCGGGCGGGGCATGCAGGCCGCGGCCACGGCGATGCGTTGCTTCTGCCCGCCGGACAGCTGAAAGATGCTCCGATCCAGCAGATGCGTGATATCGAACGATTCGGCGACCTGCCGCACGCGCTCGCGGATGGCGGCCGGCTCCCATCCGGCGTTCTCGCAGGGGAAAGCCAGTTCGTCGGCCACAAACGCGTTGAGGTATTGGGTTTTGGGGTTCTGGAAGACGCTGCCGACCACGGCCGCGTAGGTTTCGATGGCGGACCGGCCGGCCGCCAGTCCGTACACCGTGCAGGCGCCGGTCAGGTCACCGGTGTGGAACGTGGGGATCAGTCCGTTGAACAGATGGGTGAATGTGGTCTTGCCGCAGCCGCTCTGGCCGCAGAGCACCACGAATTCGCCGTTGCGGATCGTGAGCGTGACGTCGTCCAGTGCGGGGGACATGTCGGCTGGCATGCTGTTGGGCGGCGCGGGCGGCGTGCCGTCCGCATCGCGTTCGGGTGCTGTCATGTCGGCTGATGGTCCGGTGCGGTAGTGGAAACCGATGCGTTGCGCGTCGATGACGATGCGGCCTGTGCCGATTCGCGAATCCGGGGTGTTGTTCATAGCACTCCCGCCAGGAAGAGCATCAGCGGCAGGGCGCATAGCGCCATGGTCGTCCAATCGAGTAGGCCGACGCGGAGCTCGGTCATGCTGGTGTGGCGACCCGGGGCGTCCAGTCCCTTGGTCATGGCGGCCGCGGCCAGGTCCTGCGCCACCACGGTGGCGTTCATCAGCAGCGGCACGATGATGTACTCCAGCGACTGCGCCGGATGCCGCAGCAACGAGCCGTCGCCCGAGGGGATGCCGCGCAGCGCCATAGCGTTGCGGATATGCCGGTAGTCCTCGCGCAGGGTGGGGAAGAACCGGATGACCACGATGCAGGGGATGACGATCGTCTCCGGAACGTGCATGCGGCGCAGCGCCGCAGTGAACTCACCGGGGCTGGTGGTGGTGAACGCCAACGCGCCGGTGATCAGGCAGGGCAGCAGCATGCGGATGCCGACGGCCAGCATCGGTATGATGGACAGCCATGCACCGCCTCCTCCGGCGGGTGGCTCGATCAGACTGAGCGCCAGCAGCGCGGCGTAGATCAGCGCGAATCGTATGCCCGAACGGGTTCTGCCGGACAGGAACAGCAACAGCAGGAAGCAGCCTGTCAGCAGCGCCTCGGTCTGCGTGGTCACGTGGCAGAACAGCAGCAGATTCGCCTCCAGGAGAAGGAACAGTTTGGTGCGGGGATCCAAACGCAGTCGAGACGCGCGCCGCGCCGGGCGTGACGCGGCGGCGATGGGGCCGGGCGGCTGCGCAGCGGCTTCCGCGGTTCGCCGTACAGCGCCGGTCAAACGATGCCCGCCTTGGCGAAGTGCTTGCGCATCATACGCTGACCGAACCATCCGCCGATCAGCGCGCATACCGGGATGGCCGCCATGGCCAGCCAGAACGAGCTGGTGTTCACCTGGGCGAACACGCCATCGATGTAGGCGGCGTCCTTGCCCTTGGCCTCCAGGGAGGTCACATAGGCGTCCTTCATGAACCACAGGGGCAGGATCGGGCCCGTCAGGCCGTAGGAGAACACCACGTAGCTGACCAGGATACCGATTCTGCTGCGGTACTTACCCACAGATGCAATGAGGTCGGCGGCCGCGGCGCAGATGATGTTCGCCAGGAACGCCAGCACGAAATGGCCGGAGATCAGGAAGAACAACCCCATGACCAGGCCCATGACGGTGATGCCGCCGAACTTGCCGAGTCGGGCGATCAGCAGCATGTACACGCAGCCGGAGACCAGCGCACACAGTGCCGGCAGCAGGATCGAACCGAAGCCGGCGAAGACGATGGCCGAAACGAAGGTGCAGGCGGCCACAAGCGCGAAGTAGATGGCGGTGAACACGCCGATCGTGATCAGGTCGGGGATGGAGAGCGCGACCAAACCGCGGGGCGGCTTGGCGGGAACGTGGGCGGTGTATGGCGCGTCGGTCATGGCGGCTCCTTCGTAGGCTTCCCCGCACTCCGGGAGGGGCGGGTGTGCCGGATTGGTGACGGATGGTCATCTGGTTGTCAAGCTAACGAACGAACACAGGAAAAACAAGACTGTTCTTTTGGGTGGAAGTATGCGATAATGCGGCGATTTTGCGGCAGATGTCTGGTATCGAACCCTTCTGCACCTCGCTGTGGCGTTCCCGAGTCTCACGAACCGGTCCGCGAGCACGGCGACTTATGCCTGCGGGCATCGCGGCGTCCCGGATCCCAGGCGTGGACGTAATCGTTGCATCGGTTGATTTCAGAGGGATGCGCGTGTCCTATGGGTTGTCTCGGCGAGCACCGCTAATATGTAAAACGAGCAAACTAAAACGGGGCGGTGCCGACGCCGCTCCGGATCCTGCAACGACGCGAAGGGAACCAAGATGCGGATCTATGTGGACATCAACGCGGAACGTGACGGCGACGGCAGCCAGGCGCGTCCATTCCGACACATCGACGATGCGGCGCGCATCGCCATGCCCGGCGACGAGGTACTGGTCGCCCCCGGCATCTACCGCGAATACGTGAATCCGCGCCACGCGGGCACCGAGGACGCGCGCATCACCTACCGCAGCGTCGAACCGCTGGGCGCGGTGATCACCGGCGCCGAACGGGTGCGGGACTGGGAGCCGTACCAGGGCAGCGTATGGGTCGCCCGCATCGACAACACGGTGTTCGGCGACTACAACCCGTACACCACCTACGTGTACGGCGACTGGTACTTCGCCGGCCGCAGCAAGCACACGGGCGCCGTCTACCTCAACGACAGGATGATGTATGAGGCCGCAAGCGTTCAGGCCTGCCTCAAGGCCGAGCCGTCGGAAACCTCCTGGGAACCGGAGGCCTCCGTCTACCAGTGGTACGCGGAACAGGACGGCGGCCGCACCGTGATCTACGCGAACTTCCAGGGGCGGAACCCCAACGAGGAGAACGTGGAGATCAACGTGCGCCGCGAATGCTTCATGCCATCCGAAACCGGGATCGGCTACATCACGGTCAGCGGTTTCGCCGTCACCAAGGCCGCGACCACATGGGCGCCGCCCGCCGCCTACCAGGACGGCATGATCGGCCCGCACTGGTCCAAGGGCTGGATCATCGAGGACTGCGAGATCAGCAACAGCAAGTGCGCGGGCATCTCGCTGGGCAAGTACTGCGATCCGGACAACGACCACTACTTCACCACCCGGCATGTCAAGAGCCCGACCCAGATGGAGCGCGATGCCGTCTGCCGCGGCCAGTATCACGGCTGGCTCAAGGAGAAGGTCGGCGGGCACATCATCCGCCGCTGCAACATCCACGACTGCCAGCAGGGCGGCATCATCGGACGCATGGGCGGCGTGTTCTCGCTGATCGAGGACAACCACATCCACCACATCAACAACATGATGGAGCTGGGCGGTGCCGAGATTGCCGGCATCAAGATGCACGCGGCCATCGATGTGACGATCCGGCGCAACTGGATCCACCACTGCACGATGGGCATCTGGTGCGACTGGGAGGCACAGGGCACGCGCATCAGCCAGAACCTGCTGCATGACAACCAGCGTCCGACATTCGCCAAGCAGCTTAAGGGCGGCATGATGAGCCAGGACCTGTTCGTGGAAGTGGGACACGGACCCACCCTGATCGACAACAACATCCTGCTGTCCGACGCCACGCTGCGATTCGCCACCCAGGGCGTGGCCATGGTCCACAACCTGATCTGCGGCGCGTTCACCTGCGTGGGCGGCGGCACCGGCCCGCGCTACACCCCGTACCATATCCCGCACCGCACCGAGGTCATGGGATTCATGACCATCCTGCACGGCGACGACCGCTTCTACAACAACATCTTCGTGCAGAAGTGGCCGGCGGAGCCGTTCGTCACGCTGCATGACAGCGATGACGGCAAGGACGAGGAGAACCGCGAGGTCGGCACCCATGTGTGGAACGGATACCCGACCTACGAGGAGTGGATCGCCATGTTCGACATGGACACTGACACCCCCGACATGGCCAAGCTCGATCCGGCGCACAACCATGCGCTGCCGGTCTGGTGCCGCGGCAACGTGTACTTCAACGGCGCGAAGGCATGGGAGCATGAGACCGACTGCCTAGTGGACGCCGAGCATCCGGTGAGCGTGGAGGTGACGGTCGGCGAGGACGGCCGGCCGCGTCTGGAGACGAACCTGTATGACGTGCTGGACGATTTCCGTGCCGGCATGGTCGACAGCGACGTGTTGGGCCGGGCGTTCGAACCGGAGCAGCGCTTCGAGAACCCCGATGGCACACGCATCGTCTTCGACCGTGATTACTTCGGTGCGTACCGCGGCGTGGCCGTGGCGCCCGGACCTCTGGCGGGTGTTGAGGAGGCTACGCGACCGTTGTGGTGAGAGACAGGGTGCGCCCTACTTCGAGATACGGTCCTCGAACGGCCATTTTTCGCCAGTGCGAACGTATATCTCGAAGTAGGGTGCACCTCAGTTCGCGGTCTCTACGCGGGCCGTCTTCTCCGGCGTGATCGTCATGCTCTGGAAGCGGTGCTGCATGTAGTCGTTGTCGAAATGCTTGGCATAGAACACCTCGACCGGCGAGTTCGGCTGCAGCCCGGACTCCCGGTCGTACCAGCACTCCAATGATTGCAGCGTCATCACGCCGTCGACCAGCATCAGCAGGGCGCACACCGTGGTGACCGCATACCGCCAGCGCCAGGGGATATGGTTGATCAGCCGCAGCAGCCACGGCAGGCAGAACCTGATCCACACGAATCCCAGCGCGCCCCACATGCACATGAACAGCGTGCTGGTGCGCCCGCCGGTCAGCGTGGCGATCGGATCGGGGAACAGGCCGAGAATCGTGAACCCGGAGTAATTCCATGCCACCGCGCCGAACGAGGTCTCCATGAACCAGCTGGTCGCCGCCTCGAACGCGCCGCCGATCACCGCCGACACCAGGAAGATGATGGCCGGATTGGCCTTGTAGAACCGGTTGAGCGCAATGGTCATCAGCGTGGCACCGAAGCCGTAGATCGGCGAGAACGGGCCGAACAGCATGCCCGCGCGATCCTGGTAGTGCCCCGGATCCACAATCACCATGTGGTACACCGTCTCGATGATCAGTCCGATCACGCAGCAGACCGTGAACACCCAGAACAGGTTGAAGAAGTTCAGCGCAATGAATCCGCGGCCGTCCTTGGCCCGTCCGAGCGTGCCGGCGGCCGCCTCGCGCTCCAGCTCCTTGTTGCGTTGCTGCCTGGCCAGTTCGCGCTCGCGGCGCAGCGAGGGATCCACCGTGGAGGCGATGACCAGCAGGATGGCGATGCGGATCAGCGGATCGGCCACATGCCCCTTGAAGCCCAACAGCATGATGGTGATGATGCCGATCACGATGTTCAGCAGCACCAGCAGATAGGCGTAAAGCGCCGCGTGCCGTCTCCGGTTACGCAGCAGCGAGACGCCGAAGACCACGTCGGCCACGCTGTGCAGGAAGACCAGCACGAGTTGGATGACGGTCAATGTCACCGTGAGCGTGACATGGTGCGAGTGACTGACCGCATCGGTGCCGCCGGTGGCCAGCGCCCAGATGATCAGCGCGCCGCCGGCGAGCACGGTCGCGCCGCTGACCAGGCAGATGACGCCGTAGATTCTCATCAGCAGCGGGATCCGGCCGGGCGCGCTCGCCGGCGGATTCGCGGCGGGCGGATTGACGGATGGTATGGATGCAGTGGATGACATGGGATCTCCTTCATGGCCGGGCATGTGACTCGGTGCCGGGTCGTATGCCTCTATCCTAGCCGCGGGCGGTGCGGGCCACCCTCCTACGGGTGGCGCCGACACGCCGACGTAAGGCAGGGCCTGCCCACGCATGTTGCCAAATTGCGCGACAATGGCGGGTCGCGGCCAGCTTCGGGAGCTGGTGCGTCTGAGCCCGTGCGCACCGGGCGCCGTTACGATGGGAGTGGGGAACGGCGAAAGGAGCATGCGATGGGTGGACGTCCGGGCGCGGTGAAGGTGCGCGGCGCTCGCGTGAACAATCTGAGGAATGTGGACGTGGACATCCCTCTGGACTCCCTGGTCGGCATCGCCGGCGTCTCCGGTTCGGGCAAGTCCTCGCTGGCGTTGGACGTGCTGTATGCGGAAGGGTCGCGCCGGTATCTGGATGCGCTGTCCACCTACACGCGCCGCCGCATGACCCAGGCACGTCGCCCGCAGGTGGATGAGATCAGCTACCTGCCGCCGGCGTTGGCGCTGCACCAGCGTCCGGGTGCGGGCGGCATGCGCTCGACCTTCGGCACGATGACCGAACTGTTGAACGTGCTGCGGCTGATGTTCTCCCGCCTGGCCAGCCACCGCTGTCCGAATGGCCATTACTGTCCGCCGTCGCTGGCCGTGGCCACCGGAGCCGATACGGTCTGCCCCGAGTGCGGTGCCGCGTTCATGGGACCAGGCGCGGAGGACCTGGCGTTCAACTCCACCGGTGCATGCCCGCGCTGCCAGGGCACCGGCATCGTGCGCGACGTGGACGACGCCACGCTGGTCCCCGACGAGTCGCTGAGCATCGACGAGGGGGCGGTGGTCCCATGGCGCACGTTCGGGTTCAATGTGCAGCCCGACATCGTCCGGGAGTTCGGCGTGCGCACGAACGTGCCGTTCCGTGAGCTGACCGAGGCCGAACGCGAGATCGTGTTCAACGGGCCGGAGGAGAAGAAGCATATCGTCGTCACCTCGATGAAGGGAGTGCATGATCTGGATTTCACGTTCCGCAACGCGCGTCTGACCGTCTTGAAGGAGCTGGATCGCGCCGTTGATGAGAAGCGGTTCGCCAAGGTGGCGAAGTTCCTGGCGGAGCGCACCTGTCCGGATTGCGGCGGCACGCGGCTCAGCGACGCGGCGCGTGCCCCGCGCATCGGCTCATACGGTCTGGCCGAGGTGACCTCGTGGGCGTTGCGCGACATATTGGACTGGGGCAAGGGGGTGCCTGCCGCGCTGCCCGCCGATATGCGGGAGATGGCGGAGACGTTGACGGCCACGCTGCTTGAGATGGGCGGTCGTCTGATGCAGTTGGGGTTGGGGTATCTGACGTTGGACCGCTCGTCGGCGTCGTTGTCGACCGGCGAGCGCCAGCGTGCGCAGCTGGCGCGCGCGGTGCGCAACGAGACCACCGGCGTGCTGTATGTTCTGGATGAGCCGAGCACCGGCCTGCATCCGGCGAATATCGAAGGCCTGATCGGCGTGATGCATGATCTGCTCGACGCTGGCAATTCGGTGGTGTTCGTCGACCACGACGTGCGTGTGCTGCGTGCCGCCGACCGGTTCATCGAGATGGGTCCGGGCGCCGGCCGCGAGGGTGGCCGCGTCGTGGCCCAGGGCACGCCGGACGAGATCGCCGCGAACCCCGATTCACGCATCGCCGGATTCCTGACCGGTCGCGAAGCGTCCGTGGTGCGCGAGCGTGCCGTGATCCCGCCGCTGCCGTCGGATTGGACGGGGCCGGTGCCCGGCGTCGTCGGTGAGTTTGACGGGACGGGAAGTGTCCCGGACTTGGTCGGTGGGCGGAACCTTGCGATTGAGGCGGTATCCGATGGTGATGCGGGCCAATATGCGATTGGTGGCGAATCCGCAACCGATCGCACATGGCTGCGCATGGCCACCGCGCCGATCCACACTGTGCACGCCCTGGACGTCGCGATCCCGCGCGGGCGGCTCACCGCCGTCACCGGCGTCTCCGGCTCCGGCAAGACCACGATGATCCTGGAATCGCTGGTGCCGGCGATCGAGGCGTGTACGGAGGGCCGGCCGCTGCCGGCGCATGTGACCTCGATCGACCCCGCGGGCGTCGAGCGTGTCCGCATCGTCGACTCGACGCCGATCGGCATCAACGTGCGTTCCACGCTCGCCACGTATTCGGGGGTGATGGATATGCTGCGTCGTGCGTTCGCCGCCACGGATGCGGCGAAGGCGCGGGGGTTCAAGCTCGCCGACTTCTCGTACAACACCGGTTCGCTGCGCTGCCCGCAGTGCGACGGCACCGGGCGCGTGGACCTGGACATCCAGTTCCTGCCCGATGTGACGATCCCCTGCCCGAGCTGCGAGGGGCGGCGTTACCGTCCGGAGGCCGATGCGGTGCGCCTGGCGACGCCGGGCCGCCCGCGCGGGTTGACGATGCCGCAGATGCTGGCGTTGAGTGTGGACGAGGCACTGGCGGTGTTCGACCCGAAGAAGGACGCGGAGCGGGAAGCCGGGTCGTCCACGTCGGATGAACCGGTCTCGCAGGACGACGTTGCGCGGGATGGGTCGAGCGCGCGGGGCGCCGGCGCCGTGCCGGACGGTCGCGGCGATCTCATCGCGTCGACGCTGTGCCGGCGCATCCATGCGGCGTTGGAGACCCTGTCGTCGTTGGGTCTGGGGTACCTGACGCTCGGCGAGGATACGCCGTCGCTGTCCGGCGGCGAGGCGCAGCGGCTGAAGCTGTCGAACGAGCTGGGCAAGAAGCAGAGTACGTCGATGTTCGTGCTCGACGAACCGACCACCGGCCTGCATCCGCTGGACGTGCGCACGCTGATCGGCGTGCTGCAGCGGCTGCTCGACGGCGGTGCGACGATCGTCGTCATCGAGCATGACCTGGACATGATCGCCAACGCCGACTTCGTCATCGACATGGGTCCCGGCGGCGGTGAGGACGGCGGCCGCATCGTGGCGGTCGGCACTCCCGAGGACGTCGCGGACAACCCCGATTCGCTCACCGGTCGGTACCTCAAGTCCGTGCTGTAGGGGAGCGCCGGCGGGCCGTGCCGGGGGGCGTTGCCGGATGGTGAGATGTTACACGGTGACGGTTTGGCGGCACGTTGACTGCGGGCTGCGACCATCGTTGGCCGTTGGCGCTGCACGTCGGCGTCCATTATGTCGGTGGTTCCTGTGAAGTGAGCGGGCGGGGATGCGGCGGTGAATCGGAGCATATTGCCGGCATTTGTTGATTGCATGACGTTGACAGGAACGATGACGCGGCGTTATCATGGTTATATGGTTAGTTGGTTAAGTAACTAACCAGTTAAGTTGGGCGCTGGAATCGCGATCGTTGGAGGTGAAGGCGTGGACTTTGATTTCTCCGGTCCGCAGCCGCTGTTCGTGCAGGTGGCCGACCAGTTGCGTGCGGGCATCGCTTCGGGTGCTCTCCCCGAAGGCGAACAGGTGCCCAGCACCACGGAAATCTCCCGTACGTACACCATCAATCCGGCCACCGTGCTCAAAGGCATGACGATGTTGGTGGATGAGGGGCTGCTGGAGAAACGCAGGGGACTTGGCATGTTCGTGGTTCCCGGGGCCATGGAGCGGCTGCGCCGCGAGGAACGGGAGCGATTTGAGCGCGATTGCGTCACCGACCTGGTGGCGGAGGCGCGGCGACTGGGAATCGGTTGCCAGGAGCTTATCGGGCTGATCGAGAAGGGATACCGACAATGAGTTTGTCAGTGACGGCATTGACGAAACAGTATGGCGGCTCGACCGCGTTGAATCGGTTGAGCGTCACCTTTGAACCGAACGTTATCTATGGTCTGTTCGGACGCAACGGTGCCGGCAAATCGACGTTGCTAGGATGCATCGGCAATCGGCTGATTCCCGATACCGGCCGGATCGTGTTGGATGGGGAACCGTTGGCGGAGTGCGAGCGGCTGATGGCGCGCGTCTACTTGGCCAATGAGCGGTTGCCTTGGTGGGACGGCGTCACCTTGTCCGCCATGCTTGCGGATTGTGCGCATATGGACGGACGGTTTGACCTCGGGCTGGCGCGGGAGCTGGTGGCAAGATTCGGCTTGTCTCCGGATGCGGTCTATGGCCGCCTTTCGCTTGGACAGCGCACGATGGCGCGCATGCTCATCGGATTATGCATGCCGGTCGATTATCTGTTTCTGGACGAGCCAACGACCGGGCTTGACCCAGTGAACCGGCGGCTGATGGTGGAGGCGGTGTTGGAGGCGTACCGTCGTCGGTCGCGCACGATTGTGATCGCCACTCACGAGATCGCGGAATTCGCCGACATCCTGGAACGGGCCGTTATCATCGATCAAGGTCGACGTATCGACTCGTTCGAGGTGCAGGACCTTTGCAGTCATGCGGCGTTGCTGGTCGGCCCGTCCGACGTCGTCCGCGCGTATGCGGCTGGTCGCGGATTGCGAGTGCTGGACGTGGAGCATCGGGGCGATTCGGTCAGCGCACTGGTCGGCATGGTCTCGGCATCCGAGCCGGAGGGTGGTGCATCCGCGTCCGTGGCCGCTTCATCCGGTTTCATCACAGGCGGACTGCCGGATGGCGTGCGTGCGCGAACCCCTGATCTGCAGACGTATATGACCCGATTGGTGCAAAGGAGGCATTGACGTGGGTGATCGTGGATTGTTGAGAGGGGTTGGTATCCGTGGGGACGGGCCTGCGCGGCGGACCCGACGCATTGCCTGGATGCGGGAGCGCCGGTGGATCGCAATGGGTGTGGTCGTCGCGGTGGTTGCGCTGGTGTTGGACATGCTGCTGGCCGGTGTCGGACACCTGCTTGGAGGTATCGTGGCCCCGGATCATGACATGCTCTATTGGTTGTGCTCGTTCACCCTGGCGACCTCAGCCGTAGCCTCCTGGTCGATGTTCCGGTTCCTGATCTGCCAAGGCGTGTCGCGACGGACCATTGTTACCACGCAGTTCGCGGGCAACGCCTGCATCGCCGCTGCGGTGGGTGCGGTGCTGACCGTTGTGGCGGTGGTGGACATTGTAGTGATTCGCGTGCCGACCTGGCAGATATTCGTCGGGCGGGCGGAGATGATCGCCCGGTATCCGTATACGCTGTCATGGAATCCGCGCTATCTGTCTGATGAATTTGGCAGAACCGCCGTGCCGATGCCGCGCATCAATTGGCTGGTGTTGACTCTGGCGGTGTTCGCGTTCCTGATGATGGCCGCGATGATCGGTCAGACGCTCGGCGAATTGGCGGCGCGTCTGCAAGTGCGCGGCGTGCTTGCGGCGTTGGCGGTGGCGTTCGTCGTCGCACTGCTGTACGGGCGGTTGGCGCCGTCGGGAATCCGGGATACAGTCGACCGATTGCTGGCGTTCATGATGGGCGTGTACCAGCGCGGCGTGGGCATGGGGCGGGAGTCCACCTATAGCCTGTGGCCGCTGCTGGGCAGCATGGTGGTGGTCTCGTTGTTGTGTGGCACGGCATCATGGCTGCTCATTCGCCGACGGGAGGTTCGTCCCGGCATCGAGGCGATGGCGTGACCATCACGACCTAGGTGTCTGCATACCGGACGCGGGATGATGGTTCCGTGTCCGGCTTTGCTATGCTCGCAGCATGATTATTCGCTGCTGTTGTTGTCGCTGAATCGGGCCGCACCCGCGGTCGTATCGTCCATTCCCCCCCGACTTCGATTCCGCAACCGTCAACAACTCGCAGAAGGCAGCATCACCATGACCATCCACACCCGTATCACCGATCTGATCGGCAACACCCCGCTCATCCGTCTCAACAGCGTCACCGCCGGCGTCCGCGCCACCATCGCGGTCAAGGTCGAATACCTGAACCCCGGCGGCTCGTCCAAGGACCGCATCGCCGAACGCATCATCGACGCCGCGGAACGCTCCGGCGAGCTCAAACCCGGCGGCGTCATCGTGGAACCGACCAGCGGCAACACCGGCGTCGGCCTGGCCCTGATCGCCCAGCAGCGCGGCTACCGGATGATCGCCGTCATGCAGGACAAGATCTCGCAGGATAAACGCGACGTGCTCAGCGCGTACGGCGCCGAGGTCGTCGTCACACCCAGCGGCCTGGATCCCGAGGATCCGGAATCGTATTATTCGGTCGCCCGCCGGCTCGCCGACGCGATTCCCGGCGGCTACATGCCGAACCAGTACGCGAACCCGAACGGCCCGGAGAGCCACTACCGGACCACCGGCCCCGAGATCTGGCGGGATGCCGAGGGGCGCGTCACCCATTTCGTCGCCGGTATCGGCACCGGTGGCACGATCACCGGCACCGGGCGATACCTGAAGGAGGTCTCCGGCGGCGCGGTCACCGTCATCGGCGCCGATCCGGAGGGGTCGGTGTTCTCGTCCGGACAAGGGCACATCCATCCGTTCCTGGTGGAGGGCGCCGGCAAGGAGGAGGTGCCCGAGGTCTACGACCCGTCCGTGGTGGACGGGATCGTGGCGGTGCCGGACGACGCATCGTTCGAGATGACGCGGCGGCTCGCCCGCGAGGAGGGGCTGCTGGTCGGCGGATCCTCCGGCATGGCCGTGGCGGCAGCGATCCGGTACGCGCGCGAGCACGATCTGGACGAGAACCAGCTGATGGTGGTGCTGCTGCCGGATTCCGGCCGCGGCTACATGTCCAAGATCTTCAACGACGACTGGATGCGCGCCCAGGGATTCGGCGATGTGGTCGAACGCACGTCCGCGCCGGCGTTGGCCGCGCAATATCGGTAGATATCTACCGTCGTCGGCGGTGCGCGTCTAGACTTGGGCGGTATGACTGGCGATGCGGATATGGCGGGCACCACGGGCCACGTGGAGACCGTAGGCAATACGGACATCTCGGGTAACGCGGATGTCATGAACGGCGCGGGCGGTGCTGCGGCGCGGGCGTTGGCCGCGCTCAAACGGTACTTCGGCTACGATTCGTTCCGCCCCGGGCAGGAGGGGCTGGTCGAAACGATTATGTCCGGCAGGGATGTGCTCGGCGTCATGCCGACCGGCGCCGGCAAATCCGTGTGCTATCAGATTCCCGCCGCATTGCTGCCGGGCATCACCATCGTCATCTCGCCGCTGATCTCGTTGATGCGCGACCAGGTGGACGCTCTGAACGACGCGGGCCTGAGCGCCGCCTACATCAACACCACGCAGGACCCGGACGAACAGGGCATGGTGCTGGCCCAGGCCGCCGCCGGACAGGTCAGGCTGCTGTATGTGGCCCCCGAGCGTTTGGAAACCGAACGATTCCGCCGGTTCGCCGCACATGTGCCGATTGCGCTCGTCGCCGTTGACGAGGCGCACTGCGTCTCACAATGGGGGCAGGATTTCCGTTCCGCGTACCTGGGCATCGGCGAGTTTATCGCCTCACTGCCGCAGCGGCCCGCCGTCGCCGCCTTCACCGCCACCGCCACCGAACGCGTGCGGCGGGACATCGTCACGCTGCTGGGTCTGCATAATCCGCTGGTGACCGTCACCGGATTCGACCGGCCGAACCTGTACTTCGACGTCATCCGCATGGAGAACAAACACAAGGCCGCATGGGTGGCGCAATACATCGCCGCGCATCCGCAGGATTCCGGCATCGTGTACTGCTCCACACGCAAGGAGACCGAAGCGCTCGCCGACGCGATCAACCGCACCGTGCCGCAGCTGCGCGCGGCGGCCGGGGGAGACGGTGCGGAACCCGGGCCGATCGCGGTCGCCTACCACGGCGGCATGCTGGCCGACCGACGCGGGCGGGCGCAACGCGACTTCGTCACCGATCGGGTGCCGGTGGTGGTGGCCACCAACGCCTTCGGCATGGGCATCGACAAATCGAACGTGCGCTTCGTCATCCACCACAACATGCCGGAAAGCATCGAGGCTTACTATCAGGAGGCGGGACGCGCCGGCCGCGACGGCGAACCCAGCCGGTGCACGCTGCTGTGGAACGAGGGCGACATTGTGACCCGTCGGCGTCTGCTCGACACCGACAACGAGAACGAACGGCTGAATCCCGAGGAGCGTGAGGTCGTTCGGATGAGCCGACGTCGGCTGCTGGACGGCATGATCGGCTACTGCCGGACCACCGACTGCTTGCACCGGTACATGACCCGGTATTTCGGCGAGCCGGATGACAGGCGCGACACGCATTGCGGCAACTGCTCGAACTGCCAGAGCACGTTCGAGACCATCGACGTGACCGACATCGCACGGGCGATCAGCCGCTGCGTGCACGACGTGAACCAGGGGTTCGGCTCCGGCAAGATCGTGGCCGTGCTGCGCGGCTCTCGGGCGCAGGACGTGGTCTCCCGGGGCTTGGACCGATGCCCGAGCTACGGCATGTTGCGCGACGTGCCCGAGGCCCGGGTGCGGGATGTGCTGAGCCAGATGGCCACCGACGGGTTCCTATCCATCTCGGAGGGACGGCTGCCGATCGTGTGCTTCGGGCCTCGGGCTGCGGAAACCGCCGCCGACGGGTTCCACTATGAGATCAAACGCGTGGAAAGGCGGCACGGTGCCGCCCTCGGGCCGCAGGTCACGGCTCGACGCGGGGGAGTCGCGTATGGCGTCGGCGGCTCCGCGGCCGTGGGCGCGCAGGACGCCGCCGAATGCACCGAGGACGACGAGGCGCTGTTCGCGCGGTTGCGGGCGCTGCGCCGCGATATCGCGCAGGAGATCGGCAAGCCGCCGTACATCGTGTTCTCCGACAAGACCCTGCGTGATATGTGCGCCAAACGGCCGGCCAGCCCCGAGGAGTTCCTGGAGGTCAACGGCGTGGGCGAGAACAAGCTGAACCTCTACGGCGAACGGTTCCTCGCGGCCATCGCCGAGTTCGCCTAGGGTGCAGGCGGATAATGGGTGGTATCCGAATACAGCCAATACCGTAAGGAGACAGGAATGAACGACAACACCAAGCCGGTGGTGGAGAGCTTCCAGCTGGACCACACCAAGGTCAAGGCACCGTACGTGCGCTACATCGACACGCAGACCGGGCCGAACGGCGACGTAATCTCCAACTACGACCTGCGTCTGGTCCAGCCCAACGAGAACGCCATCCCGACCGGCGGCCTGCACACCATCGAACACACGATCGCGGTCCTGCTGCGTGAACGCATCCCCGGATACATCGACTGCTCGCCGTTCGGATGCCGCACCGGATTCCACCTGCTGACCTGGGGCGAGCACTCCACCGAGGACGTGGCCCGCGCGCTCAAGGAATCCCTGGAATTCATCGCGAACGAGGCCACCTGGGAGGACGTGCCCGCCACCACCGTGGAAAGCTGCGGCAACTACCGCGACCACAGCCTGTTCACGGCCAAGCAGTGGTGTCGCGACATCCTGGCCCAGGGCATCAGCTCCGACCCGTTCGAACGCAAGGTGGTCTGAGCGGCCGCCGCACAAGGGCAGCGCGAGCCCTGCGCGCGTGGAACGTCCCGCATCGCAAGCGGGAAACCGTCATGAGGACGGCTCTACGACATCGTCCGGCCATGGTCATGATGATGCGGGACGTCACCACGTGGACAGGCGTGCGCGTAAGACGATACGCCGTGCTAGCTTTATCGGTCAGTTGACGACGAGGAAGATGAGGACCAATTGACCGACACCATGCCCGCACGGCGGTTCCGTCACGCCACAATGCGGGATTTCCCGCAGATGCAGAAGATCTACGCGCACGCCCGCGAACTCATGGCGCGCAACGGCAACCCCACACAATGGGGTACCACATTCCCCAAGGAAGAAGTCGTCCTCGACGACATCGCCAACCATCGCACGATGTTGCTCGTGGACCGCGTGGACGGCAGGGAACGCATCCTGGCCCAGTTCGCGCTCTGCCCGGGGGAGGATCCGACCTACAAGCATATCGACGGCGCCTGGCTCGACAACGACGCCTATGTGACCATTCACCGCATCGCCTCGGCGGGGCTGGTCAGGCATGCCGCACGCGACTGTATCGTCTGGGCGCTCAAGCATTACGGCAACGTGCGCGCTGACACCCATCCGAACAACAAGGCCATGCAGCATGTGCTGGAGACCTGTGGATTCGCCCGCTGCGGCCTGATCCAGCTGCTCGACCGTCCCACCGACACCACGCGCATCGCCTACCAGCGCCACGAATGGTGATCGGCGTCCGCGTGGCGCGTTTCGCGCCGACGCCGGTCGTGCCTGCATGGGACACGCCTCACGGGCGGGCGGCACGGCATGCGCCGAAAAGTGACAAAACCCGGAATATGTGACGGAACGGCACCGTATTCGTCACCGCAAGGGGACACAATGGAGACCATGACGTTGAATGCAGCACCGCAGTGGCGGTTTTCCGGCGAACAGGGCAAGGCGAACTATGAGCGCGCGCTTCGGGAATACCCGGCGCAGGCGATCGTGGACCTCGCCGCATTGCGCGACAACATGCGGCATCTGGTCGAGGTGTGCGGTGGGCCGGGATCCGGCACCGCCGTCATGGGCGTGGTCAAGGCCGATGCCTACGGCCACGGCCTGATTCCGTCCGCGCTCGCCGCGCTCGCCGGCGGCGCCACCTGGCTGGGCACCGCGCAGGCCCGCGAGGCGCTGCTGCTGCGCAAGGCCGGCATCGGACTGGACCGCTGCCGGATCCTGACCTGGATGTACAGCGGTCCCACCGCGCCGCTCGACGAGCTGATCGCCAACGATATCGACGTCTCGGTCGGCTCCCTCGACGGCATCGAACTGGTCGCCGCCGCGGCGCGCGCCACCGGGCGCACCGCGTTCATCCACGTCAAGGTCGATTCCGGATTCGGGCGCAACGGCTTCACCGAGATGAACTTCCCCGATGCGGTGGCGCGGCTCGTGCCGTTGGCCAAGGAGGGACTGGTGCGCGTGGTGGGCCAGTGGAGCCATCTGGCCGTGGCCGACGCCCCCGATGTGCCGGAGTTCGTGGCCGCCACCGACCAGCAGATCGAGAACTTCAACGCGTTCACCGAGCTGATGAGAAAGGCTGACATCGCGCCGGAGATCCGGCATCTGGCCAACACCGCCGCCACGCTCGACCGGCCGGAGATCCGCTTCGAGCTGACCCGCCCCGGCATCGGCCTGTACGGCTACGAGCCCGACCCGGCCATGGGCACGCCGTCCAAGTATCGGCTCAGGCCGGCCATGACCCTGCAGGCGCAGCTTGGCACGGTCAAGGACGTCGAGGCCGGGCATGGCATCTCCTACGGCCGCACCTACCTGACAGGCGAGCGCACCAGCACCGCAATCGTGCCGATCGGCTACGCGGACGGCATCCACCGCTCCGCCTCCGGCTTCGATGTGGAGGGCGCGCAGCACGTGGACAAGCCCGGCGGCCCGGTGCGCGTGATGACCGTGGACGGCCCGCGCATGCTGCATGTGTCCGGCCGCGTGTGCATGGACCAGTTCGTGCTCGACCTGTGCGGTTCCGCCGCCGAGCTCGGCGTACACGAGGGGGATACGGTGATGCTGTTCGGCCCGGGCCGCGGCGAGGCCTACGGCGAGCCGACCGCGGACGACTGGGCGCGGGCCGCCGGCACGATCAGCTATGAGGTGTTCACCTGCCTGCGCGGGCGCATCCCGCGCCTGTACCTCAACGCGCGCGAGGTGCTCTCCGAGGACGACCTCAGGCTGCTCGACCCCGCCAGCATCCTGTAGGACCGGCGAGGAGACGATGATGGAGCCGATGGTCGGTTCGGGGGAGCGACTGCCCGACAGCGAAGGCTACACCGCATTCGACGAGGAGCGTTGGGCGGCGGAACCTCCGAAATCGCGCAACCGCACCGCCTTCGAACGCGACCGCGCCCGGCTCATCCATTCCTCGGCGCTGCGTCGGCTCGGTGCGAAGAGTCAGGTGCTGGTCGCCGGCACCGACGATTTCGCGCGCACGCGGTTGACGCACACGCTGGAGGTCGCCCAGATCGGACGGCAGATCGCCGCGATGCTCGGCTGCGATCCCGACGTGGTCGACTGCGCCTGCCTGGCGCACGACCTGGGCCATCCGCCCTTCGGACACAACGGCGAGAAGGCGTTGGCGACCATCGCCGCCGGCATCGGCGGGTTCGAGGGCAACGCGCAGACGCTGCGCCTGCTGACCCGGCTGGAACCCAAGATATTCCATGACGACGGCCGCTCGGCAGGTGTGAACCTGACCCGCGCCTCGCTCGATGCGGCGGTCAAGTACCCGTGGACCTACGCCGAGGCCGTGGCGCGTGGCGGCAATGGCCGCAGCGTGAAATTCTGCGTGTACCCGGACGACGTGGACGTGTTCCGCTGGCTCAAGCAGGGCGCTCCGGCCGGCGCCAAGCCGATGGAGTGCCAGGTGATGGACCTGTCTGACGACATCGCCTACTCGGTGCATGACGTGGAGGATGCTATCGCCACCGGGGCGTTCAATCCGATTGTCCTGGCCGACTCCCGCATCGTGGACCGCATCGTGGAGATCACGCGCGAGTGGTACGGCGAGCGGTGGGACCCCGACCTGCTGGTCGCCGCCCTGGAGCGGCTGCGGCGAGAGCACATGTTCCCGGCGCATTTCAACGGCTCCAGGCAGGCGCTGGCGCAGCTGAAGAACATCACCAGCACGCTGATCGGCCGATTCGCCTGGTCGGTGGAGCGCGAGACCCGCGCCACCTACGGCGGCGGCCCGCTGACCCGATACTCGGCCAACCTGGCGATCCCCGAACAGACCAGCTACGAGATCCTGGCGCTCAAGGGCATCGCCGTGTACTTCGTCATGGCGCCGCGCGAACGCGAACCGTTCCATCAGGAGGAGCTCGGCATCGTGGAGGATCTGGTGGACGTGCTGATGGCCGACTCGCCGCGTCCGAGCGACGCGCTCGAATCGGTGTTCCTGCAGGACTGGAACGAGGCCACCAACGACGACGAACGGCTGCGCGTGGTCATCGACCAGGTGGCCAGCCTGACCGACAACTCCGCGCTCGCCCTGCATTCCATCCTGTGCTGACCCGGTCGGCGTATCCCGCGTGTCCGTAGGGAGCGCGGCGTAATCCGCTCCCACGCGGTACTCTGGAAACCATGGCCGGAATGATCAAGAAGGAAGACGTGGAGAAGGTGCGCGCCGCCGCGGACCTGTACGACATCGTATCCGCCTCCGTAACCCTGAAGCCTTCCGGCACCGGCACCTACGTCGGCCTCTGCCCGTTCCACGACGAGAAGACCCCGAGCTTCTCGGTCCGCCCCTCGCTCGGCGTCTGGCACTGCTTCGGCTGCGGTCTGGGCGGCGACGTGTTCGGATACGTCGAACAGCAGGAGAACATCGACTTCCGCGAGGCGGTCGAGGTGCTGGCTGACCGCTACCACATCGAACTGCACTACGAATCCGGTTCCGGACGCAACGAGCACACCGGCTCGAAGAGGGCGCGCCTGCTGGAGGCGAACGAGGAGGCGCAACGCTTCTTCGTCTCCCAGATCATGAGCAAGGAGGCGCTGGCCGCGCGCAAGCTGCTGGGCGGGCGCAACTTCAGTCAGGCCGACTGCGAACGCTTCGGCTGCGGCTATGCTCCGCAGGGGTGGGATAACCTGGTCCGCCACCTGGCGAGCAAGGGATTCACCCAGCAGGAGATGCTCGACGCCGGGCTGGCGCGGCGCGGCCAACGCGGCGTCTACGACTACTTCCGCGGCCGCGTGACCTGGCCGATCCGCGATTCGACCGGACGCACGCTCGGGTTCGGCGCGCGCAAACTGTACGAGGATGACGCGATCGCGGCCAAATACATCAACACACCGGATACGCAGCTGTACCGCAAAACCCAGGTGCTGTACGGCATCGACCTGGCCAAGGCCGCCATCGTCAAGAAGCGTCAGGTGGTCATCGTGGAGGGGTACACCGACGTGATGGCCTGCCACCTGGCCGGCGTGGACACGGCCATCGCCACCTGCGGCACGGCGTTCGGCGCGGAGCACGCCAAGATCGTCCGCCGTCTCATCGCCGACGACTCCCTCGGCGCCATCCAGCTCATCGGACCGCTGAAGGTCGAGGGGCAGGCGCTGAGCTCGCGCATCGTCTTCACCTTCGACGGCGACGCGGCCGGGCAGAAGGCCGCGCTGCACGCCTTCGGCCTGGACTCGGCGTTCCTGAGCCAGACCTTCGTGGCCGTGGCCGACGACAACCTCGACCCCTGCGACCTGCGCATCGAACGCGGCAACGAGGCGGTGCGCTCGCTGATCGAGCGGGCCAAACCGCTGTACGACTTCGTCATCGACGCGGCGATCGGGCGGTTCGACACCACCTTCACCACCGGGCAGATGGGCGCGGTCAAGGCCGTGGCCCCACTGATCGCCCAGATCCGCGACCGGTCGCTGCACGACCTGTACACCCGCAAGGCCGCACGGCGCGTCGGCGTGGACTTGGACGTCCTGCAGCGCGAGGTCGCCAACGAACGCCGACGCCTCAACGTGCGCGACGAGGACGCCTACGCGTCCAAACGGAGGTACGGTGCCGCCTCCCGCGAGCCGCGGGGGGAGTCGGGGCGCAATCCGTATGCGAATCCGGCGGCACGCAAGGCGCTCGAACGTCGCGACGCGAACGAACAGACATATTACCGGATCGACGACGCCGTGTTCATCTGCGAACAGCAGTTCATGGCCACGCTGATCCAGGTGCCGCGGGCGATCGACCGCGGCTGGTTCGGGCAGCTGACGCTGTCGAACTTCATGACGCCGGTGTTCCGCTCCCTGTTCCAGGCCATCGCCGCCGCCGGCGGGCTGCCGAGCGACGACACGCCGCAGGGGCTGTGGATGCACAACCTGACCAAGGCCGGCGGCCCGCTGCTGGAACCGGTAATCAACGAGCTGGCGGTGATGCCGTTGCCGCTGCCCGCGCCGGAACACGGCGACGACGGGGCGGAAGGGCCCGCGCCGGTAGGCGGTGTCGGCGGTGGCGGGGCGGCCGCGGTGCAGTTGCGTCCGGCGACCCAGGCGGAGCGGCAGTACGCCTCCGAACTGCTGGCGCGTCTGCTGGATATGGGGTTCATGCGGCGTATCGGCGCGGCCAAGCGCAGGATGGCCATGCTGCCGGATGGCGAGGAGAAGATCGCTCTCCTGGGCCAGATTACGCAGATGGAGACCGCCCGCAAGGACCTGCAGGCCCAGGTCTACGGCAACAACGTCGGCTGACCGCCTTTGTCGTCTAGTGTCCCCGTCTCCCCTGCCTTGCTTCCTTGCTTCCTGTTCCCGGCTTCGATGTTCCGCTTCGATGTCCCGATGTGCCGCTTCGGTGCCCCGTTCCCGGACCCTGACCCATCGTGACTGCGCTGCATCGTGACTGTGATGCATCGTGGCTCTGGCACCATTCCACAACCGTTGGAATTCCAACGGTTTGCATCCTGCGTCACAGTCACGATGCAGCACAGTCCGGAACGATCGAAACCCGGGATGGCGGAGGATCGGGGAGGCGGATGGGGATGATGGATGAAACATCCCAAAGGGAAGGCGGAGTATATCGTAAAACGATATGAATTTATCGACAAACATTAATTTGGGGTGTAATATGGATATGTAGGCAAAGGCAAAGGATGCGACAAGGAGGTTGCATCATGAAGCAGAAGGTTGACGTAAAGTGGGCCAGGGGCAGCGGCGTCGCATCGGTGATTGCCAGGATCATCGAGATCATACTCTGGCTCGGCGTGGCGTGGGGAGTCGTGGGCATCGCATTGCTGTACGTGAATCGTTCGGCAATCGTGGTGGATTCCGACGCGAATCGCGTATACGCGGACTCGATCTCGGTATCAGGCTCGTTCTTGGACATGAGCGTGTATCTGGGGCGTGGACGTATGCGTGACACGGTGTATTATCCGCTGGTGGCGTTGGTGTCGGCGGCTCAGCTTGCCATACTGGTATGTCTCGCGTTGATCTTTCACGAGGTTGCCGACGTGTGCCGACGGCTGAGAGATTGGGAGGAGTCCCGCGACAGGTTGCAAGGGCCATTCAGCGAACACATAGTGCGGTCGTTCCGTTTCATGGGAACGTGTCTGGTCGCGTTGCCGGTCGTGTCTTGGCTGATGGTGGCGATATGCGGTCTGATGGGGGCTTCGGTCTCCGCGGGGCTGGGTTCGACGGTGTTCGTCATGCTCGGGTTGCTCTGCTGGTCGTTGGCGCACGTCTTCGAGAACGGTGCGGCCATGCAGCATGAGATGGATGGACTGGTGTAGCGGTCTTGAATGGCAGCGATAAATGGAGGTGATGCGGCGTGGGTCGGATTGTCCTGCGATTGGACCGGATGATGGTCGAACGCGGTCGGAGTCTGAACTGGCTGGCCGACCGCGTCGGCATCACCAACGTGAACCTGTCGAAGATCAAGAACAACCACGTCACCGCGATCCGTTTCTCCACGCTCGCCGCGATTTGCGAGGCCTTGGATTGCCGGCCCGGCGACATCCTCGACTACGTGGACGACGACACTCCCGAATGATTCGGACTCTGATGCAACGTGACTCTGAACTAACTTCAAAACCGTTGGAATTCCAACGGTTTGCGACATGTATCACGGTTATGATGCATCAGAGTCCGGAGAGGCCGGGGTGTCGGAATGGGGCATGC
Organism: Bifidobacterium sp. UBA4282; assembly: GCF_002394995.1. Lineage (NCBI taxonomy): Bacteria > Bacillati > Actinomycetota > Actinomycetes > Bifidobacteriales > Bifidobacteriaceae > Bifidobacterium > Bifidobacterium sp. UBA4282. The sequence continues at coordinate 33,864 of NZ_DGVO01000011.1, read as the reverse complement.
GATTGGGCCTTGTAAGTGGGCGGGGAGCCGAATCCACCGGTGTGGCCCGGTTCAGATGCGGTAATCGCGCAGGTCCGCCGGAATGGCATCGTCGGGGAGGTCCCGCACGGCGTCCTCGGTGCCGGCTGCGGCGGCGGTGTCGTAGTACCAGCACTTGTAGCGCAGCATGTTGCGGGTGCGTTCGAGTTCGGCGATCTGTGACTCGACCTCGGTGAGCCTGCGCTGGAACATTTCGCGACGCTTGCCGATTGACGGGTCGCCCTCCTGGCACCAGCCCAGGAACTCCTTGATGTCCCTGATCGACATGCCCGAGGATTTCAGGCATTCGATCACCTTGAGCGTGGCCAGTTCCGTGTCGGAGAACACGCGGATGCCGCCGGAGGAGCGTTCCATCGCGGGGAACATGCCCTCACGATCGTAATAGCGGAGCGTGGATGCCGCAATGCCGGTGATGTCCGATACCTCACCGATCGAATAGTGCATGGTGTCCTCCTTTGTGGCGACACGACACGATGCTTGACCTTAAGTTAACTTCAACTTCTACGATCATACTGCAGTTCGCGGCGAGCCGGAACAGCGGCCTCCCACAGTCCGGAAGAGCCGGAAGAGGTCGGACGGATCAGGTCGCAGCGGCCATCGCAAGGAAAGGACAGCGAATCATGGCGGATACCACAACCCTGACCCTCACCGAGGAATGGGACAAGACGTTCCCGAAAAGCGAGCAGGTGAACCATCGCAAGGTCACCTTCCGCAACCGGTACGGCATCACGTTGGCAGCCGACCTGTACGAGCCGAAGAACGCCGCCGGACGCCTGGCCGCAATCGCGGTGTGCGGCCCGTTCGGCGCGGTCAAGGAACAGGCCGCGGGCCTGTACGCGCAGACGATGGCGGAACGCGGTTTCCTGACCCTCGCCTTCGACCCGTCCTTCACCGGCGAGAGCGGCGGCGAACCGCGTTACATGGCCTCACCGGACATCAACACCGAGGACTTCCAGGCGGCCGTCGACTTCCTGTCCGTGCAGGAGAACGTGGATCCTGAACGCATCGGCGTCATCGGCATCTGCGGTTGGGGCGGCATGGCGCTGAACGCCGCCGCACTGGACACCCGCATCAAGGCGACCGTGGCATCCACGATGTACGATATGACCCGCGTCAACGCCAAAGGCTACTTCGACGCGGAGGATTCCGCCGACGCGCGGTATGAGAAGAAGCGGGCGCTGAACGCGCAGCGGACCGCGGACTACCGCAGCGGCGCATATGCGCTGGCCGGCGGCGTGGTGGACCCGCTTCCGGACGACGCGCCGTTCTTCGTCAAGGACTACTACGACTACTACAAGACCCCGCGCGGCTACCATCCCCGTTCCCTGAACTCCAACAACGGCTGGAACGTCATCGGCTGCATGTCCTTCCTGAATCAGCCGATCCTGCAGTATGTCAACGAGATCCGTAGCGCGGTGCTGGTGATGCACGGCGAGAAGGCCCATTCCTGCTACTTCAGTCGCGACGCCTACGCCGCCATGGTCAAGGACAACCCGTACACGGACAACAAGGAGCTGCTGATCATCCCCGACGCCGTGCACACCGACCTGTATGACGGCGGCGGCAAGGACGCGATCCCCTTCGACAAACTGGAGGCGTTCTTCAACGAACACCTCCAGTGACGGGACGATGGGCGCGTTCAGCCCAGCAGCTTGGGCTCGAAGTGGCTGTAGACGGCGTCCACATCCGCATCGGTTGGCGCGGCGCCATGCGCGTCCTCCCATGCGCGGGCGATGCGGTCCATCCCCAGCATCGTCTCGATGTGGTCATGCTTGAGCATGCCCATCGGCAGGCGGGTCTCATCCATCGTCGGCTCCACGCCGAACTCGCGGAACGCCTCCACGAACGCCTGCACGGGGGCGAAGCAGCCATAGTCCACGGTGGTGCCGGCCCAGTCGAAGATCACGGCGTCGAAACGGTTGGTCATCAGTACATCCTTTGCTATGCGGTTATCGGGTTGTCACAGGGTGGCCGCGGCCTCGTCCATCGCCTCGATGGCGGTGGCGATGTCGGTGGTGCCGGCGCAGGGTTCGAGCAGTCCGCGCTCGGCCATGTACATGGCGAACAGCTCGGTCACGCGACGGATGTCGTCGGGGTAGATCTCGCCGATGTTGCCCAGGCGGAACGTCTCCTCGTCGGTCAGCTTGCCCGGGTAGATGGCGTAGCCGCGCTCCTTGATGAACGCGTACATGTCGGCGAAGTCGAAGCTCACGCCCTCCGGGTAGGTGAAGGTGGTGATGATCGGACCCTGATGGTCCTTGAGGAACGTGCCGAAGCCGATCGCCACCTCGCCGGAGCGCACCGAGTTGAGCGGATCGGAGCCGGACATCTGCAGGTGCGGGCCGGCGTTGCGGTAGATGCCGGTCAGGATCTCGCGTCCTTCCTCGCCGGTGCCGTAGGCGTCGGCGATGGCCTGGACCATCAGCCAGCCGGTGGAGGAGCCCTCCATGTCGGTCACCGAGATCTGGCCTGCGTAGACCGGATCGGCCAGGTCGGCCAGCGACTTGGGCAGCTCGACCTGCGAGACCTTGGAGTAGCGGATCGAGTAGCGTTCGAGGACCGTCATCAGGATGACCGACAGGATCGAGGGGATCAGCATGAACACGGCGATCACGGCGCCGCGGCCGATCGGCCATCGCGGAAGAAAGGTGGGGGAAAGGAACGTGAACTCCGGGTGAAACTACACGGATCGCGCGTAGTTCTGTAGGTTCAGGCCCCGAATCCGCGGTCCTGGATGTAGCGCCCCGAGCGGTCGAGCTCGGTGGAGAAACGGCCGTAGTCGCTCAGGATCACGGCCATGTAGAGGATGTCGACCATGGCGATGTGCGCGGTGCGGGAGAAGATGGCGTTGCCGTAGATCTTCCGGTCCCCGCGGCCGGCCAGCAGCCGTACATCGGCCCAGTTGCCGATGTACGCGTCCGGGGTGTTGGTGATGACGATGGTGTGCGCGTCGCAGGACTTGGCCAGGCGCAGCGCCTTGATGGTGTCGGCTGATCGGCCCGAATGGGAGAAGGCCACCACCACATCGTCCGGTTCGAGATGCCCGGCGCCGATCTGCTGCATGTAGGCGTCGGCGTTGAGCCGGCAGGTCAACCCGAGATAGTTGAGCTTGGTGAACAGGTCGGTGGCGGGGACCATCGAATTCTCCACGCCGATGATGTCGATGAGCCTGGTCCGGGTGATCAGTGAGACGGCCTTGCGAAGCTCCTTGCGGTCCAGCGAGGCGAGCATGTCATCCAGCAGGGTTTTGGCGGCGTTCACGGTTTTCTCGGGCACGTCGTCGAGCTTGTCCCACGGGTTGAGGTCGAATCCCTCCAGCGGGTCGAACGTGGCTTGCCGTTCCGCCTGCGGGTGACGCAGCACGTACCGCAGTTCACGGTAGCCGCCGAACCCGAGCTTGCGGGAGAACCTGATCACCGTCGGCTCGCTGACGCGGGCGACCTCGGCCAACTGGCCCACGGTCAGCTCCGACGCCTCGGCGAGATGATCGCGTACATACTGCGCGACGGCACGTTCCGCCGGACGCAACGAGGGATACACATGATCGATGCGTTCCCTGATTCCCGTGGAAGTCTGCACGTCGTTCTCCTAGGTCAAGCCGCTGCGGTTCGGCGGACGGGGCCAGCGTATCGCCCTCGGGTGAGCATGCGGGGGCGGTGAACCGAACCCCGGATGAACATCGGGTGAATTCGCGGTGTTCGGCGGTGCCCGCCGTCCGGGCCTACGTACCCCGCAGGGGCATGGGCCCCGATACGACGTATCGTGTCGGATGCGGTGTGCCGCGGGGGCCGGGAGTGTCCGGAGGGATAATAGGAATATGGTGACGGTGACGGTGGGCGAGCCGACGCATGCGGTAAGCGATCGGCTGTACGGGGTGTTCTTCGAGGACATCAATCTGGGGGCCGACGGCGGCCTGAACGCCAATATGGTGAACAACTACAGTTTCGACGGCGTGTACCTCGACCATCACAGCCTTCGCGTGCAGGGATCGCAGCGGTGGCGCGCCCAATCCGATCCGCTGCGGTTCTGGCAGTTCGAGGGGCTGTCGGCCGTCAGCTGCGGCACGCAACGGCCCGACGAACACGGACGTCCCGTATCCACCGATTGTCCGGCGCCCCCGGTGCATCCGCACAGCCGGTATGCGCGCCTGTCCGTGCACGGCGGGCATGGCATCGAATCGGCGTCCGCCCGGGCGGAGAACCTGGGGTACAACGGCGGCGGCGCGAACGCCCATGCCTGCGCGATGTCGATCGTAAAGGGACATGGGTATGAGTTCTCGATGGTCCTGCGCCCCGTCGCCGGCGACTGCGATATCCGCGTGTCGGTGGTGGACCGGTACGGGCTGCCGCTCACGGATGCCGCGACGTTCCGGTGCAATGCGTCGGCATCGGCCGCCACGGTGTCGGCACGTGATCCGCGGGCCTCGGTCCGCCGGGAAGCGGACGACTGGCATCTGCTGACCGCCTCCCTGCAAGGGCGGGGAACCGAGTACGGCAAGCTGCGTATCGACCTGATCCGCCGCGACGTCGAGCCCGTGGTCTGCGATATGGACTGCGTGACGCTGATGGATGCCGAGTACTGGGGCAAGGGCGACCCCAAGTGGTGGTTCGGCAGGCTGCGGCGCGACCTGGTGGAGGCGATCGCCGCGTTGAAGCCCTCCTTCATCCGGTTCCCCGGCGGCTGCATCGTGGAGGGGGTGACCCCGGGCAACGAATACCGGTGGAAGGACACGGTGGGCGCGCTGCCGGCCCGCCGCCAGCAGTACAGCATGTGGGGGTTCCGCACGCCGGACGGGTCCAGCTACGCGCAGAGCTACCAGATCGGATTCTACGAGTACTTCTGCCTGTGCGAGGACCTTGACGCCAAACCGTTGCCGACGCTGTTCGCCGGCATCACCTGCCAGTCGCCGTACCGCGATCCGCGGCATATCGATATCGATTCGCCATACTTCCGCGATGTGGTCGTGCAGGATTACCTAGACCTCATCGATTTCGCCAACGGCGACCCCGAGACGAGCGAGTGGGCCCGCATCCGGGCGGATATGGGGCATCCCGAACCGTTCGGATTGGATATGATCGGCATCGGCAACGAGAACTACGGCGCCGACTACGTGGCCAAATACGACGCCATCGCACGCGCCATCCACGCCAAGGACCCCTCCATGCTGTGCGTGATGAGCGCGGGGCTGTTCCCGTTCGCGCTGCCGATGCGCCGCAGCTGGGAGCACGCGCGCAGCGTCGCCCGCGTGGCCGCCGCCATCGGCGACGCCGCCGGTGCCGGGGACACCGCATCCGGGCAAACGGATGGGGACACAGGCGTCGAGGACAAGCCGGAGACCATCGTCGCGGCCGTCGGATCTGCCACCGGCGACGCCATCATCGTGGACGAACACTCCTACCATTCACCCGACTGGTTCATCGCACAGGCCCATCGCTTCGACGACTACCCGCGCTGCGGGGCGGGCGTCTGCTTCGGCGAATACTCGGCCAACGGCTACTTCGCCGGACAGCCGCAACGCTACGCCACGGCCTGCCAATGGCGGTCGGCGCTCGCCGAGGCCGCGTTCCTCACCGGCTGCGAGCGCAACAGCGACGTGGTGCGCATGACCTCATACGCCCCGCTGCTGGCGCATATCCCCGGCAAGGGGTGGGAGCAGAACCTCATCGAATTCAACCCCGCGCACGTCAACCCGACCGTGAACTATGAGGTGCAGCGGCTGTTCTCCGCCAACGTGGGGTCGTTGGCCTACGCGTGCTCGGTCAGCCCGGAGGCGCCCAAACGGCTGTTCGTGTCGGCCACGGGCGATCAGGGGTCGCGGCGATATATCAAGCTGGTGAACGTTGGCGAGGATCCGGTGCAGGTCACGCTCGACGTGTCATCGGGGCTGCGGGCGTTGGGCGGTTCGGCGCGGCGGATGCCGACGTTGCGCGTCGAGACCCTGCACGGCCGGCCGCAGGACAAGCGGTCGCTGGAATACACGGGGACCGTCCGGGGCGATATCCGGCATGAGGTGAGCGAATACCGGCTGTCCTCGGCCCAGGTGCATGTGGCCATAGCCGTCAAACCATACAGCATCACGCTTGTCACGGTGGGATGACCGGTCCGACGCCGGACGGGCGGCGCCCCGTGTCACCCAGACCTCGCCGGTCGAGGAAAGACCGGTCCGACGCTGCGCGGGTGAAGTCGGCGTCAGGAGCGTGGCGGGGCTGCCGTGCCGGATCAGGCGAGGCGATATCGCGTGGCGCGGGAACGCCCCTGCCGGACGACCTTGCCCTGCTGTTCCAGGTTGCGCAGTACGCGGGTGCTGCGGTTCTTGTCCAGTTGCAGTGTGGTCTCGATCTCGGTGCGGGAGAGCGGCAATCCCGCTGTGGCCAGCAGCCGCAGCGTCATGGCCTCCAATGAGGCCGCAGGGCTTGCGGACGCAGGGGCCGGCGCCACCAGCCAGACGATATTCGGCCCGGCTGTGTTCGTCGGGCCCGCCGTCTCGCCGGACACAGCGGGAAATGTGTAGCGTTTGGCGGTGGGAGCCGGCGCCGGCTGTGCCGCGGTCTGGGCGTCGTCGTCGGTGGACAGATGCAGACGTGAGGTGATCGGCAGGACGACCGCGACCGATCCCGGGCCGACGCGCAGCTGGGGGTAGTCCGACGCGTCCGCATAGGCGTCCATGATGCGTTGGATGCCCGCGCCGCAGTTCTGGCTCCAGCCCAGCAGAGCGAATGCGTTTGCAAGTTCCGGGTTGCGCGACTGGCAGATTCCGTTGAGCAGGTCGTCGCTACTCAATCCGGAAACCAGGCCGCCTAGGGAGATGATCTCGATGCGCGAGGGGAACCGGTTGACGATCGTCGGCCCGGAATACTGATAATCGCGATGGAGCATGGCGTTGGCCAACGCCTCGTGCACGGCGTTCGGCGGCCAGGCGGTATCGGTGCCGTCGGCTTCCAGGAACGCTTCGGCCTCGCGGATCTGGCGGGGCAGGGAGCCTGTAATCACGGATTTGCCGATGATCGTGTCCTTGGAATCGTTGGCGAACCTGACACAGGTCGTGGAGAACGGGCATTGGTCGGACAGCAGCAGCGCGGCGTTCGCGGGGTCTGCCTCGGATGTGCACCGTCTGAGGCGTTCCGTCAGGACGTCATCCAGGGCGAGACCTGATTGTTCGCATGCGGATTGGAGCTCGTTGAACGACAGCGTTGGCTCGGTGCTGGATTGCGTATCGGAAGCGGTACCGGCATGATTCGGATCGTGCTGTGCCTGATTGGCGTCTCCGGTCTCCTGTGGCCGGGATTCCTGCGTGGTCCCCATGACTGCAGTCTACCGTTGCGATGCGACACATCGCAACGGCGTCCGGTGCCTCCGGCCGGATTCGAACCGGCGACCGCCAACTTAGAAGGATGTCGCTCTATCCACTGAGCTACGGAGGCTGAAACCAACGCACCACTATATCACGTGGATTTGCGCCGCGGGCCGCCGGCCCGTTCGTGGAGCGATTCCCGAGACCTCCAGGATCGCAGTACCCCCCTTTGGGGTGGTGTAACCCGAGCGATATTGGTATACTCCGGGGAAACATTGTTGTGATGTTCCGGATGCGGGCCCAGTCGGGCCGTTCAAACGCACGGCGCCGCGCCAGCGGCGGCGTAGACAGGGGGAGCGGATGACCTCACCATCCGGCAATGAGCGCGCGCGGGTCGCTTCGGTTCCCGACTCGGTACGGGCGCGACGACATGGGCCGATGATCGATGTGCGCGGTCTGCGGAAGGTATACCCGGTGGGCGATGAGACGGTGGTCGCGCTCGACCGCGTCGACCTGGCCGTGCCCCGCGGCCAGATCTGCTGCATTTTCGGCGAGTCCGGGTCGGGCAAATCGACGTTGCTGAACCAGTTGGCCGGTCTGGAGAAGCCGACGCGCGGCGTGGTGCGCATCGGCGGAGTTCCCGTCTCGTCGTTGGACGAGCGTGAGCTCGCGGTGTTCCGGCAACGGCATCTGGGCTTCGTATTCCAGTCGTACAACCTACTGCCCACACTGAACGCCATCGAGAACGTGGCGATGCCGCTGATGTTTCGCGGCGTGCCTCGGGAACGGCGTGAGCGGGCTGCACGCGCCATGCTGGAGCGCGTGGGCCTCAAGGGGCGCGTGACCCATTACCCCGCGCAGATGTCGGGTGGACAGCAGCAGCGCGTGGGCATCGCACGTGCCTTCATCGCCGGCCCGCAGGTCGTGTTCGCCGACGAGCCTACCGGCAACCTCGATTCGAAAACCAAGGTCGAGGTGATGGAGATGATCTGCACCTTCGCGCATGCGCGCCGCCAGACCATCGTGCTGGTCACGCATGACGACCACATGGCGCGCTACGCGGATCGTATCGTGACGCTGCTCGACGGCCGCATCGTCGACGACACCCTGAACACCCATTGAACAGGACCCGAGGAAGGACCACTATCATGAAGCAATCCGCATCCCACCGCGCGGTCCCGCCGGTCGCGGCCGCCGCATGGATCGCGCTGATCGCGTCGGTGCTCGCGCTGATCGTGGCGTTGCTGCCGGTACCGCTCGCCCACGCGGACGACGACCCGGCGGCGGACACCGCCACGACCGCCCCCGTCGCGTCGGCGGCGGGGCCTGTCCCGAACGTCATCATCACCAACTTCACCTACGGCGACGCCCCCGCCACAGTCGGCGGCGATTTCACGCTGGGGTACACGTTCCAGAACATGGGCCGCGTTGCGGTGCAGAACATGGTGGTCACGGTCGACGGCGGCGACAGCTTCTCGATCGCCGGGGGCACCAACACGTTCTACGTCGATTGGCTCGACGCCGGGTATTCGCTCACCCAGAGCGTGCCGATGCAGGCGTTGGGCAGCGCCACCAGCGGCGCGCACGGCGTGACGGTCGGATTCCGGTACGAATACGTGGATGCCGGCGTGCGCAGCACCGGCTCAAGCGACATCAGAATCGCGGTGCCGGTGGTCCAGCCCGACCGCTTCCAGATCAACGACCCCGTACTCCCCGAATCGGCGTATGCCGGCGAGGAGGCCACCGTGACGATGGCCTACGTGAACAAGGGCAAGGGCGATGTCGCCAACGTCGAGGCGAGCATCGAGGGCGAGGGCATCGAAAGCGCCGTGCCCAGCCAGTACCTGGGCAATGTGTCCTCGGGCGGCACCGGGTCCGTCGGCTTCGCGTTCACCCCGCTGGCCGCCGGCGAGGTGAACGCGACGCTGCATATCAGCTATGAGGATCCCAACGGCGAGGCGAAGACCCGAGACTTCCCGATCACGCTCAACGTCGGCGAGAGCATCCCCGACACTGGCGAGGGTATGGACCTGGAACCTGAGCCCGAGCCGGCGGCACCGCTGTGGGCGTGGATCGCCGGGGGAGCGGTGTTGGTCGTGCTGGTCGTGGTGTTGGGCGTGGTGCTGGCGCGCCGGCGCCGCGCGCGGCATGCGGCCCGCCAGACGGATGATGGAGACTGGGCCGACTGGGATGGCGAGGAGCCTGAGGCCGGCGCCCTGGATGGCGTCGCATCCGGCGACGGGACCCGCCTCGGCGGCGGGACGTCTGCCGATGGCGATCGGACGCAGGTCATCATCGACGACTCCGATGGGGCGCGGCGATGAGATTCGCCGACATCCTGCGGCTGTGCCGGCAGAATCTGCTACGCCGCAAGTCGCGTACCGTGCTGACCGTGCTTGGCGTCGTGGTAGGTTGCTGCTCCATCGTGCTGATGGTGTCCCTGGGCGCCGGCATCAACGAGCAGAACGAGCGCATGTTGGAATCGATGGGTGATCTGAGCATCATCACCGTGTACAAGGGCGGTTCGGGCGCCGGCGGTGGAACCGACGACAAGCCGACTGCGCTTGATGACCAGGCCATCGAGGAATTCCGTTCGATCCCGCAGGTGGCGGGCGTCACCCCGATGGCTTCAATGCCGTACACCGTCTCGTTGAAGGCGGGAGGCGGAGATCGTTACGTGGTCGACTATGTGCAGGTCATGGGCATCGATACTACCCAGCTCGACGCCATGGGGTACATGCTTCTGGAGGGCCGCGCCCCGCTGCGCTCCGGCGAGGCGCTGCTCGGCGAATATACCGCCTACGATTTCACGGACCGGTTCCGTGCCGGCGAGGACAGCATGCGCTATCATTCGCGCGGCTCCGGCGGCATGTGCGTGGCCGACGAGTCCACCGGGACGTGCCGTGAGGTCGCCGACGACCCCGATCCGTTCTTCGACCCGCTGACCACGCCGCTCACCTTGGTCACCGGCCCCTCGTTCAACGGCCTGCTGTCGGCCGAGGGCATGATGGCGGGCGACGCGGCGGCGGAGTCTCCGCTGGAGACCGCGCTGACGCCGGTGGGCATCCTTAAGGAGGACTACAACAAGGGCGACGCCACGTCCAGCGGCCTGATCCTGCCGCTCGACGACTTGAAACAGCTCATCCGCGACGCCGACCCCTCGTCCGCGCGCGCCTCCACCTACGACCAGGTACTGGTCAAGGTCACGGACATGGCGCAGGTGGGCGAGGTGGAGGATCAGATTCGCGCTTTGGGGTTCGGCACCTCGTCGGTGCGCCAGATGCGCGAGAGCCTGGAGGAGCAGTCGCGCGCCATCCAACTGATCCTCGGCGGCATCGGCGCGGTGTCGCTGCTCGTCGCAGCCATCGGCATCGCCAACACCATGGTCATGTCCGTCACCGAACGCACCCGCGAAATCGGCATCATGAAATCGCTGGGCTGCACGGTGCGCGACATCCGCATCATGTTTCTGGGCGAGGCCGGCGCGATCGGGTGCATCGGCGGCGCGATTGGGTGCGTCATCAGCGCGGTCGCGTCGGTGGCCATCAACCTGATAGCGTTCGGCGGCATAGACGTGCAGGGCATCGTCACGGCCCTGGTCGGCGGCGGGGAGGCGGCGCGCGTATCAGTGATCCCGTGGTGGCTGTATCTGTTCGCGCTCGCATTCTCCACCGCGATCGGCCTGCTGTCGGGCTTCCAGCCCGCGAACCGCGCCGTGCGGATTCCCGCGCTGGACGCGATTAGGAACACGACGTGATCAGCGTCATGACGTCAGCGCGGTGCGGATGCGGTCCACGATGTGCCAGGAGGTCAGATCGTACCGACCGCGCAGCTGCAGCACGGGGACCCGGTCGGTGAACTCCTTGTCCGCGCCGAAGTTGAGCACATGCTGCGGCGTGACGGTCGCACGATAGTGGGTCTGCCGGTCCCGGGACAGCGACGGCAGCGAGGCGTAGTATGCAGTGATCTTCTCGCCCCAACCGCCGTCCAGCTGACCGTCCTCGATGGTGGCGACGATGCGGTGCCCGGCGGCGATCGCGTCCAACGTCCGGTAGTCCAACGCGTCATACCGCCGCGGGTCGATGAGTGTGGCGTCGATCGGATTCTTCGGGTCCCAGGTCAGCTCGGCCGCGACCTGTTCGGCGATCCGATAGGCATCGCCGAGGCCGATCAGGGCGACCTCTGATCCCAGATGGCTGATCCGGTACCGGTTCCACGGGCAATCCGGCGCCGGGGGCGTGGACAGGTCGCTGCGTTGCCCGATGAAGGTGAACGATTCGGGGCGTTCGTCGGCCCGGAACGCCGGGTAATGGCCTTCGCGCTCCCCGTCCAGGATCATGTCGCCCGGCACGCGGATGACGACCGGATCGTGGTTCTCCGCGCTGGTCGACCAGGCAAGCATCCGCAGGAACTCCTCGCCGCTGGTGGGTGCCAGACATACCAGGTTCGGGATGTTGGCCATCATCGCGATGTCGAACGCGCCCGAATGCGTGTTGTCGGCGTCGGAGATGCCGGCGCCGAACACGAGCAGCGTGGCCGGCGTATGGTTCAAGGCCAGCTCCTGCTGCAGCTGGTCGTAGGTGCGCTGGAAGAACGTGGCCGACGTGGCCAGCACCGGACGCCCACCGGCCTTGGCGATGCCGGAGGCGAAGGCTACCGCATGCTCCTCCGCGATGCCGGTGTCCACGTAGTGCGCGCCGGCACGCTCTCGGAACGCCCGGGTGATGCCGTTCGACCCAGGGGTGGCGGGGGAGATGACGACCAAGCCCGGCTCCGTGGCGAACCGCTCCTCCAACGCCCGCATCGCCATCTCGCCGTAATACTTACGGGCCCCGGGCAACTTGTCGGCGGCGGAGACGGGGTCCTGCCAATGGTTCGCCTCGCAGCGGCCCTCAACGAGCCCGGCGGCCGCGTCCTCGGCGTCCAACCCCAACCCCTTGAGCGTGTGCACATGCAGGACGATCGGATGGTCGATGTCCCTGACCTGTTCGAGTGCCTCCACGAGCGCGGCCACGTCGTTGCCGTCCTCGACGTAGCGGTAGTCCAGTCCGAAGGCGTGGAACAGATTGGGCTCGGCGGTGCCGCCCGATTCGCGCAGCCGGGCCAGCGGCCCGTACATGCCGCCGAAGTCCTCGGCGATCGACATCTCGTTGTCGTTGACGATGATGATGAGGTTGCCGCCCTGCTCGGCGGCGTTGTTCAGTCCCTCGAACGCGATGGCCGAGCTGAGCGAGCCGTCGCCGATGACGGCGATCACGTTGCTGATGCCGCTGCCGCCGTTGAGGCCGCCCATCATGTCGCGGGTCTTGGCTAGGCCGCAGGCCAGCGAGATCGAGGTACCGGTGTGGCCGAGCACGAACTGGTCGTGCTCGCTCTCCTCGGGGTTCGTGAAACCGGTCACCTCGTCGTAACGCGCGGGATCCAGGTAGGCCTGGGCACGGCCGGTGAGCATCTTGTGCACGTAGCTCTGGTGCGAGACATCGAAGACGATGCGGTCGCGGGGCGAGTCGAAGACGCGGTGGAGCGCCACGGTGAGTTCGACCACCCCCAGGTTGGATCCGATATGCCCCCCATGGGCCTTGCCGTAGGCGACGAGCGTGGAGCGGATGTCGGCGCACAGCTGCGGGAGTTCGTCGGGATCCAGGGCTTTCACATCGGCCGGGGATCCGATTCGTCCCAACAGTTCGCCATTCATGCACACACTCCTTCTCCCGATGAGTACCGGCGAAATTGTAGACGACGGTGAGGGAACACACGCGTCGCGTCCGGAAATGTCCCCGAGTTCTCCGTATCAGGGGGTGTCTGGCGTGTCGTGCCGCATGGGCGTGCCCCGTGCCCGCATGGCCCGACGCCCGGCCGTGATTCACATCTGCCGCCGTCCATCCAAGCTGCGGGCTGCGGCCGTGTCCGTCGGTCGTTCGCCGCGGCCTGGCAGTCCCGTCGTCCGCGCACAATGGCAGATGGAACCGTCCGCCGTTGCAAGGAGTGCCGATGAGGGCCGTAATCGCCGCAGGAATCAACTATGATAATCCGCTGTCCGTGCTGGACGTCCGCGACATGCCGGAGCCGGAGCCGCGCCCGTACTGGTCCACGGTGTCCGTGAAGGCGGCGACCGTCAACCATCACGACCTGTGGAGCCTCCAGGGCGTGGGACTGGCGGAATCCCAGACCCCGATGATCCTCGGCACCGACGCCGCCGGCATCCTCGACGAGGACATCCCCGGCCGGCACGGGCTCAAGGCCGGCAGCGAGGTGGTGCTGTACACGTTTGTGGGCAATGATGGCTACGGCGTCATGCCGGGGGAGCGCCGCACGATCCTGTCCGAGTACTATCCGGGCACGATGGCCGAGAAGACCGCGGTGCCCAGCGCGAACGTGTTCGCCAAGCCCGCGAACCTGACGATGGACGAGGCAGCCGCCCTCGGTACGAGCTGGCTGACCGCCTACTCGCTGGTGTTCACGGCCGCGAACGTCAAGCCCGGCGACACGATCCTCGTCCAGGGCGCGGGCGGTGGTGTGTCCACCGCGGCGATCCAGCTGGCCCACGCGGCGGGGCTGGAGGTGTTCGTCACCTCGCGTTGCGAAGCCAAGCGTGCCAAGGCACTGGAGCTTGGCGCCGACGCCGCATTCGAGTCCGGAGCCCGCCTGCCGCGCAAGGTCGACGCCGTCATCGAATCGGTGGGGGCGGCCACCTGGAGCCATTCGGTCAAGTCGGTGCGGCCCGGCGGCACAATCGCGATCTGCGGGGCGACCACTGGTGATCAGCCCGGCGCCGAACTGACCCGCGTGTTCTTCCAGGACATCCGCGTGCAGGGCAACACGATGGGCAGCCGTGAGGATTTCGCCCGACTGCTGCGCTTCGTCGAGCACGCCGACCTGCATCCGGTGATTGACGCGGCCTACCCGATGGCCGAGGCGCCCGCGGCGTTCGCCCGCATGACCGCCGGCGACGTCTTCGGCAAACTGGTACTGCGCATGTGATGTCGGCCGCGGCCGCTCAAGCTTGACCCCGCCCGCCGCTAGAGTGGGTCGTATTCTTTGCCACTGATTTCGGGAGGCTGATATGGCAGATGTGACACCGCAGGTTGCGGTCATTATGGGATCGTCAAGCGACTGGGAGACCATGAAGCATGCGTGCGCGATGCTCGACCAGTTTGGCGTGCCGTACATGAAGCAGGTGATCTCCGCGCATCGCACGCCCGAGCTTATGGCCGAGTTTGCGCACAACGCCCGCGCCAACGGCCTGAAGGTCATCATCGCCGGTGCCGGCGGCGCCGCCCATCTGCCCGGCATGGTCGCCGCGCAGACCACGTTGCCGGTCATCGGCGTGCCGGTGCAGTCCCACGCCCTGTCCGGCTGGGATTCCCTGCTGTCGATCGTGCAGATGCCCGGCGGCATCCCGGTGGCCACCACCGCCATCGGCAAGTCCGGCGCCACCAACGCCGGTCTGCTGGCCGTGAGCATCCTGTCGACCACCGACGAGGAGTTGGCCGGCAAGCTGCAGTCGTACCGTGACGGACTCAAGGAGAAGGTGGCCGAATCCAATGCCCAGCTTGTCTGAGGAAACCCGCGGCGCGGTCACGCGTCTGATGCCCGGTGCCACCATCGGCATCGTCGGCGGCGGCCAGCTGGGCCGCATGATGGCCCTGTCCGCCAAGTACATGGGCTTCCGCGTCGGCGTACTCGACCCAACCCCGAACTGCCCGACCGCGCAGGTCGGCGATTTCCAGATCGTCGCCGCGTATGACGACAAGACCGCCATCCGCGAACTCGCCGCCAAGAGCGACGTGCTCACCTACGAGTTCGAGAACGTGGACGCCGATGCGCTCGACGAGGTGCGCGGCTCCGGCGAGGGGCAGTGCGCGGTGCCGCAGGGCACGGACCTGCTGCGCGTGACGCAGAACCGCATCGCCGAGAAGAGCTTCATCAACGACCACGGCATCGCCACCGCGCCGTGGCGGGCGGTGAACTCCCGCGCCGACCTGCAGGCGGCATTGGACGAGATCGGATACCCGGCGGTCCTCAAGACCTGCGAGGGTGGCTATGACGGCCACGGCCAGATCGTGCTGCGCTCCGCCGCCGACCTGGAACGCGTCTGGGCTGACGACGGCTTCCCGCCGGCGATCCTGGAAGGCTTCGTGGACTTCGCGTTCGAGGCCTCGATCCTCGTCTCCGGCGACGGCGAGCGGTATGTCACCTTCCCGATCGTACGCAACGTGCACCGGAACAACATCCTGCACATGACCATCGCGCCGGCCGAGGTGCCCGACGAGGTGGCCGCCAGGGCACATGAACTCGCCCGGACGCTGGCCGACGGCTTCAAGCTCGCCGGCACGCTGGCCATCGAACTGTTCGTGACCCGGGGCGGCCGGGTGCTGGTCAACGAGCTGGCCCCGCGTCCGCACAACTCCGGGCATTACACCATCGAGGCCTGCTCGATCGACCAGTTCGACGCGCACATCCGCGGCATCGCCGGCTGGCCGCTGCCGCAGCCCAAGCTGCTCAGCCCGGCGGTGATGGTCAACGTACTCGGCCAGCATGTGGCACCGACCCGCGCGCTGATCGGCGAGCATCCCGAATGGAACGTGCACGACTACGGCAAGGCCCAGGTCAAGCAGGACCGCAAGATGGGTCACATCACCGTGCTGACCGATGACACGGCCGCCTGTGTGGACGCTCTGGAATCCACCGGCTGCTGGGATGATCTGAGGTAACCGGTCATGGTGCAGCGGCAGACCCGGCAGAAGGACGCCATCCGCGAGGCCCTGCGCGAGAACGACGAATTCATCTCCGCGCAGGACCTGCACCGCTGGCTGGAGGAGCACGGCACGCATATCGGGCTGGCCACGGTGTACCGGCAGCTCAACGCGCTCGCCGACGCCGGCCTGGCCGATACGATCCGGCTGGACGGCCAGCAGCTGTTCCGGCTGTGCGGAGACGACGGGCATCATCACCATCTGGTGTGCGTCAGATGCGGCAGAACCGTGGAGATCGAGCCACCCAGCGAATCGTGGTTGCGCGGCATCGCCGACGCCCACGGGTTCACGGTCGAATCGCACACGCTTGAGGTGTTCGGCCTGTGCCCCGATTGCCGCTGACCGTGTATAGCTGGCCGAATGTGGCCGGTCTGTATAACTGATCGTCTCCGCCGGCGGGATGGACGTTACGCGTCAGTTCCGCCGGTTTCGCATATGTCGAGATGGGGCCTGATGCGGCCATGGGAGGGCGGCCGCGCCGATGACGGCTCGCATGCTCGACGATGGGCCGATGGCTGCGGGGAATGCCGCGAATCGGCGAAGTTCCGATGAAGTGTGGGTCGAAGCGATGGTTGCGGGGTGTCTTGCGACACTCTTATTGAAAATGATTATCAATATGTGATAGGGTATGGGCATGAATCCAGACAGGAACCGCAGAAAGGACCACAGCATGTCATCGTTCCGCCACTCCCGCACCCTCCGCCGCCATGCCCGCCGCATCGGCGCGGTGCTGGCCGCCGCACTGTCGGCCGTCGCGTTCACCGCCTGCACCCCGGCGTCCCGATCCGCCGATGGCGGCACGCTGGACGTCGCCGCGTCGGTCAGCCAATGGGGCACGATGGCCCAGGCGCTCGGCGGCGAACATGTCGTGGTGACGTCGGCGATCGCCAACGCCGCGGCCGATCCCCACGACTACGAACCGACGACCGCCGACATCGCGGGCATCTCGTCGGCGGACATCGCCGTCGTCAACGGCGCGGGATACGACACCTGGGCGTGCACCGCGGCACGGAGCGCCGACGTCGAAACGATCGACGTCGGCGCGTTGGCGGGGGTCGAGGAAGGCGACAACCCGCACCTGTGGTTCTCCGCGCAAGCCAGAACGGTCGCCGCCGATGCGATCACCGACGCCTACGTCGCCGCCGACCCCGAACACGCGGACGACTACCGGCGGCTGAATGCCCAGTGGCAGGAGCGCGAGCGGCAGCTGGACGACGACATCGCCGCCATCCGCGAGTCTTCGGCGTCCGCGCCGTATGCGGCCACCGAGTCGGTTGCCGCATACCTGTTCGAGGATCTGGGGATGGAGGACGTCACGCCGCAGGGGTACCTGCAGGCGGTGTCGAACGAGAGCGAGCCCGGACCCGCCGACCTCAAGGCGTTCACTGACCTGCTGGCGGAAGGCGACGCCCGGTTGCTGGTGGTCAACAGCCAGCATGGCGACGCCGCTGGCGGTCAGCTGTCCGACGCGGCCCGGGCCGCGGATGTGCCCGTGCTGGAGGTGGGGGAGCAGCTGCCCGACGGATGCGACGATGTGGTGGCGTGGATGGGAACGCTGGTCGATCGGATCCGTGATCTGCTGGACTGACACGGCGGAACCCGGAGCGGGGCGGCTGCGGAGACCCCCGAACAATCGGGGAAGAATCAGGGAATCTTCAGGGTGAACCCGGTGCGATGACCGCGGCGGCGTCTACTATCGTATGGTTTGGAAACAATCGTAAAGAAACCGTCCGCCGACTTGGAAGACACGCGTGCCGTGTCCACAATGGTGGCTGTATGCGTCAAGGAAGGAGCGGGCACGAACCCCATGGTGCAGGATATGAGTGAGGCTACAGACATGGCCGACATCGAGGAACTGGACATCAAACGCGCGCAGCCGCGGACGAAACGTCAGCACAGGCCATTCCCCGGGTGGCTGTACGCGGTGTTGTTCTTGGTGTTCGACTTCGCGGCGGTCGCCATCCTGCAATGGGGCGTGACGATGTCCAGCACGCGCGTGGAGCTTTCCAGCCCGCTGGTGGGGCTGGGCGACCTGATTGTGAAGATGTTCGCCAAGGCCAACTTCGTGCTGGTGCTCAACATGATCCTGGTCGGCGTCATCTACATGGTGCTGCTGATGCTGATCAACCGCTTCTGGATCGCCACGCCGGTGCTGTTGGCGGTGGCGATCGTCATCGCGGTCATCGAGCATTTCAAGATCGGCATCCGGTATGAGGCGATCCTGCCGTCGGACCTGGGATTCCTAGGGTCGAACACCGGCAACCTGATGAGTTTCGTGCCGGCCGGATGGCAATGGGTGGTGCTGGGCGCCGTGGCGGTGTTCGCGGCGATCGTGGCGCTGTGCGTGGGGCTCAACCGCATCGACGCCCGTCACGGACGCATGATCCGCGCCGCCAACCCGGGTATGGCCGCGGCGGCCCGACTGCTGCTGATCCTGTGCCCGGCCCTGTTCCTCGGCGTGTACACCATGCACGTGGGTACCGTCGGCTCCTGGGCGAACGTGTTCTCCTCGGCGCTGGGCGACATCCCCTCGATGTGGGATTCCGTGTATGACGCGCAGCGCAACGGTCCGGTCGTGGCGTTCGTTCGCCAGCTCAATCCGAAGGTCATGGACGAGCCGGAAGGCTACAGCGAGGAGACGATGCGCGAGGTCGCCGCCCGATACGCCGACGCGGCGGACGCGATGAACAAGACCCGCACCGAATACCTGGACGAGAGCACCGTGATCTTCGTGCTCAACGAATCGTTCTCCGACCCCTCGCGCGTGCCCGGCATCGAACTGAACCAGGAGGCGATCCCGGAGGTCGACGCGATCCGCGAGGGAACCACCGGCGGCCTGATGCTCTCCTCCGGCTACGGCGGCGGCACCGCCAACCTGGAATACATGAGCCTGACCGGCATGAGCATGGCGAACTTCAACTCGTCGCTGACCAGCCCGTACCAGCAGTTGGTGCCCAACCAGCGGTGGACCACCAGCGTCAACCAGATGTGGGGCGATTCGGAGAACTCGCTGGGGTTCCACCCGTACGAGCCGTCGATGTACTCTCGCGCCACCAACTACCGGAAGTTCGGGTTCTCGCACTTCTACACGCTGGAGGGCGACGACGTCATCGCGCATCAGGACAAGATCGGCACCTCGCCGTACGTGTCCGACGAGGCGACGTACCAAAGCGTGCTGGACGAGGTCTCTTCGACCGACACGAACCAGTTCATCTCCGTCGTCACGATGCAGAACCACATGCCGTACAACGACTGGTACACCGATAACGAGTTCACGGTGACCAACACGGACGGCACCGAACCGCTGACCGAAGACGAGACCCGGGAGATCGAGACCTACGCCAAGGGCGTCTCGCTTTCCGACAAGGCTACGGCGGAATTCCTGGACGAACTCGACGCCATAGACAAGCCGATCACCGTGGTGTTCTATGGCGACCACCTGCCCGGCATCTATTCGACCGCCGGCGAGGACCAGAACAACTCGCTGGCCCTGCACCTGACCGACTACTTCATCTGGTCCAACAAGGCCTCAAGCAGCCAGGGCACGAAGAACGAGAACAGCGACTACACCTCGCCGAACTACTTCATCGCGCAGGCCGCCGAACATATGAACGCCAAGGTCTCGCCGTTCCTGGCATTCCTGACGCAGATGCACGAGCATGTCAGTGCCATGGAACCGCCGGTGGTGAACAACATCCAGGGCTGGTCCCGCATCCCGGAAGGCCAGCTGATCTACCTGGACGCCGACGGCAACCCGATGGTCGAGGACGAGATGGACGTCGCGACCCGGCAGCTGCTGGAGGACTACAAACTCATCCAGTACGACGTCACCGCCGGTGATGGCTACCTGAAGGACCTCGGATTCATGGACGCGCCCCAACGTTAGACGCTGTCCCGTGACGTGACGCGTTACGATACATAGTAAGGATGATGCCGACCGGCCGTTCCGGTCGGCATCATGCATAGTTTCGGCACTGTTGCAAAGGAGGAGCGGTCATGAAAGCGAACCAGTATTATGCGGGCGCCTGCGTGGTGATCACCGGCGCGGGCTCGGGCATCGGACGGCTGATGGCGCTACGCATCGTCGAGGAAGGCGGGCGCGTGGCGATCTGGGACATCAACGGCGAAGCCGCCCGGACCACGGCCGACATGGCCAACGCGCAGATGGGCGCCGATCCGGCCGACCCGAAGGCCATCGCGTTCACCGTGGACGTGACCGACAACGCGGCCGTGCAGCGGGCCGCGGCCGAAACCATCGAGGCATTGGGCCGCGTCAACGTGCTGATCAACAACGCCGGCGTCGTCTCCGGTGCACCGTTCGAGGACCTGACCGAACAGCAGATCCGCCGCACTTTCGCCGTGAACGTGCTGAGCCTGTTCTGGACCACCAAGGCGTTCATGCCGGCGCTCAAGAAACAGCAGCGCGCGGCGATCGTCACCGTGGCCTCGGCGGCCGGCATCGTGGCCGTGGCCCGTCAGACCGATTATGCGGCCAGCAAGTTCGCGGCCGTCGGCTTCACGAACTCGCTGCGCAGCGAACTGAAGAAGGCCGGCTCGCACATCCGCACGCTCACCGTCTGCCCGTACTACATCGACACCGGCATGTTCGAGGGCGTGACCACCAAGTTCCCGCTGCTGCTGCCGATCCTCAAGGAGCAGGCCGTGGCGGACAGGATCGTGGAGGCCGTGGCCAAGGGGCGTGAACGCCTGATCATGCCGCCGTTCGCCGCCGTGGCCGGATTCGTGGCCGCGCTGCCGCCCAAGATCGCCGACCCGATCTACGGCATCTTCGGGCTGAACGAAGGCATGGACCATTTCACCGGCCGCAAGGAATAAGGAGTCGTTCACCATGACCCATGAGGTATTCAACCGACTGCGTGACGCCTACACCACCGGCGTCACCAAGCCGCTGGCGTGGCGCCGCGGCCAGCTCAATGCGCTGCGCCGCATGATCGCCGAGAACAAGCAGGCCATCATCGACGCGGTCGCCGCGGATCTGGGCAAGCCCGCCTCGGAGACGCTGCTGATGGAGATCGACCTGGTACTGAGCGAGGCGAACTTCGTCCGCCGCCGCATGCGCTGGTGGTCGGCACGGCACCCCAAGCCGATGCACTGGCTACTACAGCCCGCCGTCGGCTGGACCATCAACGAGCCCAAGGGCGTGGTCCTGGTCATCTCGCCGTGGAACTACCCGCTGCTGCTGTCGCTGGAACCGATGGTCGACGCCATCGCCGCCGGCAACGCGGTCTGCCTGAAACCGTCGGAACTCTCGCCGCATATCTCCCATCTGACCGCCGAACTGATCGAACGGTACATGGACACCAGCGCCATCGCCGTCGTCGAAGGCGGCCCGGAGGAGACCACGAACCTGCTGGCCGAGCCGTTCGACCATATCTTCTATACCGGCGGCGGACGCGTCGGCCGCATCGTCATGAAGGCCGCCTCCGAGCACCTGACCCCGGTTACGCTGGAACTGGGCGGCAAATCGCCGTGCTTCGTCGACGGCACCGTGAGCCTGGCCGCCGCGGCCCGACGCATCGCCTGGGGCAAGTTCACCAACGCCGGCCAGACCTGCGTGGCTCCGGACTACGTGCTGGCCACGCCGGATGTGGCCCAGGTGCTGGCCGAGCGCATCGCCCTGGCTGTCACCGAGTTCTACGGCGAGGATCCGCAGGCCTCGCACAGCTTCGCCCGCATCATCAACGAGCGTCATTTCGACCGGCTGTCCCGGCTGCTGCCGCAGGAGGGCGACGCGGACGATCCCGCCGGCCAGATCGTCTGCGGCGGGCAGACCGACCGCGCCGACCGGTACATCGCACCGACCGTGCTGTTCGGCACCTCGCCGGACGCCCCGGTGATGGGGGAGGAGATCTTCGGCCCCATCCTGCCGGTGATCGTGGTGCAGGACGCCCGCGAGGCGATCGAGTTCATCAACGCGCGCAGCCGTCCGCTGGCAGCCTACGTGTTCTCGCGCAATCTGAAGACGCGCGGCGTGTTCGAGCGCGACGTGAACGCCGGCGCGATCGGCTACTCGCTGCCGCTGGGGCATCTGATCTCCAGCCGACTGCCGTTCGGCGGCACCGGCGAATCGGGCATGGGCGCCTATCACGGCAAGGAGGGTTTCCGCGTCTTCAGCCACAAGAAGACCGTGATCTCCAAGCCGCTGTTCCCGGACACGCTCCAGTTCATCTACCCGCCGTTCAACGATCTGCGCCAGAAGCTGATCGCGATCATCGGCAAGCTGGTGTAGACGGCGTACGGCTCTTCTGTAACATTTGAGCCCTTAGAAGATATTCCCGATTCGGGACGTGTCTTCTAAGGGCTCAATCAAAAGATAGGCACGAGGGCGGGTTAGGCGTTCAGCGCCTTGGCGCCGATGTCGTGACGGTAGAACATGCCCGAGGTGTCGAGCTTGTCGATGATGGCATACACCTTGTCCTGCGCGGCCTTGAGGTCGTTGGCGGTGGTCTCGACGAGCAGCACGCGGCCGGAGGAGGCCATCAGGCCGCCATGCTCGGTGGAGGATACGCCGGCGTAGTACACATGGCTGGACTCGTCCACCGGGATCTGCGGGATCGCGGCGCCCTTGATCACGTTGTTCGGGTAGCCGTCGGCGGCCAGCACCACGCCCAGGGTGGCATGGTCCTCATCCCACGTGAACTCGGGCACGCCGCCGTTGAGGATCGCGTCGACGCCGGCGGCCAGGTCGCTGGTCAGCTTCGGCAGCACGACCTCGGTCTCCGGGTCGCCGAAGCGGGCGTTGAACTCGATGACCTTCGGGCCGTCGGCGGTGGCGATCAGGCCCGCGTACAGGATGCCGGTGAACGGCGTGCCCTCGGCGGCCATGGCCTCCACGGTCGGGCGCACGATCGTCTCGATGGCGGCGTCGACCACATCCTGGCCGATCTGCGGCACCGGGCTGTAGGCGCCCATGCCGCCGGTGTTCGGACCCTCGTCGTTGTCATAGGCGCGCTTGTGGTCCTGGGAGATCGGCATCGGCCAGAAGTCGGTGCCGTGCACGAAGCTCATCAGCGAGAACTCCTGACCCTCCAGGAAGTCCTCGATCACCACCTTGGCGCCGGCCGAACCGAAACGGTGATCGACGAAGATGTCCTCCAACGCGTGCAGCGCGGTGGCCTCGTCCATCGCCACCGTCACGCCCTTGCCCGCCGCCAGGCCGTCCGCCTTGATCACAATCGGCGCGCCATGCTCGCGCACGTACGCCTCCGCCGGTTCGAGCTCGTCGAAGGTGCGGTACTGGGCGGTGGGGATATTGTGACGCGCCATCAGACGCTTGGCGAAGTCCTTGGAGCCCTCGATCTGCGCGGCGGCCTTGGTCGGGCCGAACGCCTTGATGCCGGCTTCCTCGAAATCGTCGACGATGCCCTCGATCAGCGGCACCTCGGGGCCGACGAACACCCAGTCGTATCCGTTGTCCTTGACGAAGTCGATCATGGCCGCGTGGTTCGACGGGTTGATCCGCTGGGTGCGGATGCCGTCGAGCTCCATGCCCGGATTGCCGGGGGCCACGGTCACCTCGTCGACGCTGCCGCCACGCAGCAGCGCATGGGCGATGGCATGCTCACGGGCACCCGAGCCGATAACCAGAACCTTCATAGTCATACCTCCTCAAAAAACCTAGGCCAGTTCCACGTCGTCCACGGTTTTGCGCACCACGGCGCCGATGCGGTAGGCGGGTTCGTCGTTGCCGGAGAGCAGCGCCATCGCCTCGTCGGCGCGGTCGGCGGCCACGGCCAGTACCATGCCCACGCCCATGTTGAAGATATTGAACATCTCCGTGTGCTCCACGTTCCCCGCACGCTCGATCACATCGAAGATCGGCGGCACGGGCCAGGAGCCCAGCTCGATGCGGGTGGCCAGGCCATCGGGGATCATGCGCGGGATGTTCTCGATGAACCCGCCGCCGGTGATATGCGCCACGCCCTTGACCACACCGGCCTGGAACAGCGGCTTCAAGGCCTTGACGTAGATGCGGGTCGGCTCCAGCAGCACCTCGCCGAGCGTTTTGCCATCCAGCTCGTCCAGCGTGGTGTCCACCGTGTAGCCGGCCTGCTCGAACAGGGCCTTGCGCACCAGCGAGAAACCGTT
>NZ_DGVO01000011.1:0-9618 GCF_002394995.1 Bifidobacterium sp. UBA4282 | reverse complement strand
AGCGAGAAACCGTTGGAATGCACGCCGGAGGAGGGCAGGCCGATCAGCACGTCGCCCTCGGTGATGCCGGAGCCGTCCACAATGGCGGAACGTTCGGCCACGCCGACCGCGAAGCCGGCCAGATCGTACTCGTCCTCGGCGTACATGCCCGGCATTTCGGCGGTCTCGCCGCCGATCAGACCGGCACCGGCCTGCACACAGCCGTCGGCCACGCCGGAGACGACCTGCTCCAGCAGGGCCGGGTCGTTCTTGCCGCAGGCGATGTAGTCCAGGAAGAACAGCGGTTCGGCGCCCTGGGCGGCGATGTCGTTGACGCACATGGCCACACAGTCGATGCCGATGGTGTCATGCCTGCCGGCCATCTTGGCCACGACGAGCTTGGTGCCCACGCCGTCGGTGCCGGAGATCAGCACCGGTTCGCGGTATCCGAGCGAGGCGAGGTCGAACAGGCCGCCGAAGCCGCCGATGCCGCCGACCACGCCGGGGCGTTCGGTGCGTGCCACATGGGATTTGATGCGCTTGACGACCTCATAGCCGGCTTCGACGCTGACTCCAGCGTTCTCATACGCTTTGGGCATGATCTCCCTTTCTTGGTGCAGCTGCCGCTGCGATGGTTGGTTGGGTTGTGGATGGACGATGGGATGATGATGACGGGTGTGCCGCGGCTTACTGCTTGGGCGGCCACTCGCCGGGCTTGAGCCCCTTCTGGCAGGAGAACTCGTTGCCCTGGTAGTCGCTCTTGTCCAGCGCGAACTTCGGCAGGCGCACGCGGTCCTCCGGGGTCAGAGAGGCCAGGAACTCCTGCTCGTAGTCATCCAGTGCGGTCGGGTAGTCGCCGTTGAAATAGGCCACGCACAGGCCGCCGTACGGGGCGTCGGCGTTCAGTCCGATCGACTCGATCAGGCCGTCGAGGCTGAGGAACGACAACGTATCGGCGCCGATGAACTCACGGATCTCCTCCACCGACTTCTTGGCGGCGATCAGCTCCTTGGTGGTGGAGATGTCGATGCCGTAGAAGCAGGGGTACTTCAGCGGCGGCGAGGAGATGCGCATATGCACCTCGGAGGCGCCGGCCTCGCGCAGCAGCTGGACCAGACGCTTGGAGGTGGTGCCGCGCACGATCGAATCGTCGACCACGACCACGCGCTTGCCGCTGACCACGCCGCGCACGGCGGCGAGCTTCATGCGCACGCCCTGCTCGCGCAGCTCCTGCGTGGGCTGGATGAAGGTGCGTGCCACGTACTGGTTCTTGATCAGGCCCATCTCGTTCGGCAGATGGGCGGCCTCGGAATAGCCGGAGGCGGCGGACAGGGAGGAGTTCGGCACGGCGATGACCATGTCGGCGTCCACCGGCGACTCCTGCGCCAGCCGGGCGCCCATGCGCTTGCGGGCCGAATGCACGTTCACGCCGTAGATGTTGGAATCGGGACGCGCGAAGTAGATGAACTCCATCGAGCAGATCGCCAGCTGGGTCTGGTCGGTGTAGGTGTCGATGCGGTAGCCGTCGTCGTCCACCACTACGATCTCGCCGGGGCGGATGTCACGCACGAGCTCGGCGCCGACGATGTCCAGCGCGCAGGTCTCGGAGGCGAGCACATAGGCGCCGTTGGTCATCCGGCCCAGGGAGAGCGGCCGGAACCCGTTCGGGTCGAGGGCGCCGATCATGGCGTTCTCGGTCATCAGCAGGTAGGCGAACCCGCCGTGGACGGTGTTGAGCGCCTCCTTGAGCTTGTCCATGAACGTGGGCTGCTCGGAGCGGCGGATCAGGTGCATGAGCACCTCGGTGTCCGAGTTCGAACGGAAGATCGCGCCCTGGGATTCGAGCTCGCGCCGCAGCGTGGGGCAGTTGGTCAGGTTGCCGTTGTGGGCCAGCGCCATATCGCCGTCCGAGAAGCGGAAGATGAACGGCTGGATGTTGTCGGTGGAGCCGGAGCCGGCGGTGGCGTAGCGCACGTGGCCGATCGCGCGGTCGCCCCTGAGCCGCTGGATCTCGCGTTCGTCGGAGAACACCTGCGTGAGCAGGCCGAGCCCGCGGTGCCCGATGAGATGGCCATGGTCGTTCGAGACGATGCCGGCGCCCTCCTGTCCGCGGTGCTGCAGTGCGTGCAGGCCGAAGTATGTCAGTCGGGCCGCGTCCGGGTGCCCCCAGACGCCGAAGATGCCGCATTCCTCGTGGATGTCTTCAAGTTCGGCGGACAAGCCTGATGCCTCCTTGTCAAGGCGTGGAGCATTACATCACAACGATAGCAATCAAGGGCTACATCCCGGGGTGTTGCCGGGCGGCGTGGTGCCGTGGCGGCACGGCGGGTCGGCAACGTGCCGACCCTTGCCGCGCGACACATATTCGTACAAATGTTCGAATCGTTTGGTATGCTGTATTCCACGGCAGCCGCTGGGCGGTTCGCTGTGGATATGCGTATCGGAACGGCGAAAGGGGGTGTGATGGCGACACGCACATGCATCGCGGTCGATCTCAAGTCGTTCTACGCCTCCGTGGAATGCCGGGAGCGGGGACTCGACCCATTGACCACGCATCTGGTGGTGGCGGATGAGTCCCGCACGGATAAGACCATCTGCCTGGCCGTCTCGCCGTCGCTGAAGGCGTATGGGCTGCCGGGGCGGTGCCGGCTGTTCGAAGTGCGTGAACGGTTGCGGGCGGTCAACGAGGAGCGCCGTCTGCGGGCGCCGGGCCGGCGTCTGGTGGGGGAGTCGTTCGATGCGGCCGAGCTGGCCGACCATCCGGAACGTGCGGTCGGGATGGTCATCGCCAAGCCGCGTATGTCGCACTATCTGCGGTGCAGCGGTGATGTCTACCGTGTGTATCTGCGGTATGCGGCCGCCGAGGACATCCATGTGTATTCGATCGATGAGGTGTTCATCGACGCCACGCGGTATCTACGCGCGCGTGGCATGACCCCGCGGCAGATGGCCGCCGCGATTGTGCGCGACGTCGCGGCCGCCACCGGCATCACGGCCACAGCCGGCATCGGCACCAATCTGTATCTGGCCAAGGTGGCGATGGACATCGTGGCCAAGCACATCCCCGCCGACGCCGACGGCGTGCGTGTGGCCGAGTTGGATGAGATGTCCTATCGGCGGCTGCTGTGGGATCACCGCCCGTTGACCGATTTCTGGCGGATCGGACACGGATATGCCAGGAAGCTGGAGGCGCAGGGGCTGCTGACCATGGGGGATATCGCCCGTTGCTCGCTCGGCTCCGCCTCCGACTATTACAACGAGGACCTGCTCTATCGGATGTTTGGGGTCAACGCCGAACTGCTCATCGACCACGCCTGGGGGTGGGAGCCGTGCACGATCGCCGACATCAAGGCGTACCGGCCGGAAGGCCACAGCATCAGCTCCGGCCAGGTGCTGCAGGGGCCGGCCGATTTCGCCACGGCACGGCTGATCGCCAAGGAGATGGCCGACACACTGGCCCTGGACCTGACCGCCCAAGGGGTGCTGGCCGGCCGCGTGGGGCTGGCCGTGGGGTATGACATCGGCAACGTGGACCCATCCAAACTGGAATGCGCGTCATCGGGAACCGATGGGGGAACGCATGCATACGCCGGACCGGTGAAGAAGGACCGATACGGACGCACGGTTCCCAAACCCGCGAACGGCTCCATACCGTTGGAGAAACGGACGGATTCGGCAAGCCGGCTGCGTGAGGCGATGACGGAACTGTTCGACCGGCTGGTCGATCCCTCGCTGATGGTGCGTCGGATCACCGTGGTCGCTGACGATCTGCATCCGGCGGAGGAATCGAGGACGGGGGACGTTGGGTATGAACAACCCGACTTGTTCTCCGTGCTGGCTGCGGATGGGGAACCGCAGGACGCCGTTGCCGTGGGCCGGCCCGGCAACTGTCGGAACGACGGGGTGCGGCGGGGTACGGACGATTCCGGCGGACAGCCTGGCAATGCGGGGGAATCGGCGGCGACCCGTGAACGAGACATCCAACAGACGCTGCTGGACGTCAAGCGCAAATTCGGCAGAAACGCCGTCATCAAGGCCATGAACATGGAGCCCGGTGCCACCGGACAACAGCGCAATCGGCAGATTGGAGGGCACGCCGCATGAACGGAGGACGCCATGGCGCTTGAAACCACACACCGGTATGACGACATCATCAACCTGCCGCATCACGTCTCGCGGCGGCATCCGCCGATGTCGCGGCATAACCGCGCCGCCCAGTTCATGCCGTTCGCCGCGGTGGCCGGCTACGACCAGGTCGTTGCGGAGACCGCCCGCAGCAACGAGCATGACATGGCAGTGGCCGACACCCCGGTCGACGGTTTGGCCGAAGGTTGGGTGCCGGCCTAAGCCCTGGATTCAGCTGCGGCGGCTGCGGAGACGGGCGAACAATCCGCCATGCGGCGAGCCTGTGCCGCCGACGCGGAGCCCATCCCGCAGTGTGCGCGGCAATCCGGTATCTCGGTCCCGGTCGAGGTCCTGCTTTTGCGGGGCGGGTTTATGTCGTGGCAACAGCGGGCAACCGGCGCAAATCAGCGAACCGGGGTCGGGATTGCACCAGGCCTCGCCGCAGGCGGCGCGCGGGGACAGATCCATCACCCGCAGCCTGCCGGTCCTACGTGCGTGGTCGGCGATCATCGCCACGAATTCGCGGGGCAGCCCGTGGTGCCGGGCGCACGCCTCAAGCGTCATGCCGGATTCCAAATCGGCAATCACCTGCGTGACGGTGTCGGCATTGTCATCCGCATGCCGACGGTCGGGCGGCATGGTGCCTGAACTGCCGGCACGCCGCCATCGGCTTGATTGCGCGCCTACCATACGAGCCTTAGTAGTTGGAAGGCGACGACGGCGAGCACATAGGCCACGGTCAGGCTCAACCCCACCGTTTGCAGCATCGTCCGGAACCCATACTGGCGTTTCAGCTCGGCCACCGTCGCCAGACACGGCGTGTAGGCGAGCACGAACAACAGGAACGCCGCCGCGGCCGCCCTGCCATGCCCGCCGGAGGAGGCGTCGAAGGATTCGCGCAGCCGCGCGCCCAGCGTCCCCTCGCCCTGCCGCTGTTCCGTTGCGTCATCCCCGCCGGCGACGTTGTACGACTGCGACATCGAACCGACCACAACCTCCTTGGCCACGAATCCGGTGATCAGTGCGGCCGAGGCGTGCCAGTCGCCGAACCCCGCCGGTGCGAACACCGGCGCCACTGCGTCGGCCACCACGCCGTACACCGAATCGTGCACATCCTCGACCTGGCCGAACGACCCGGCTCCAGGTGTCGCCGGGATGCCCTGCAACACCCACAGCGCCACGATCATCGTCACGATAACCGAACTGGCCCCGCGCACGAAACCCCACAGCCGCCCCAGCACCGAACGGATGAGCATGACCAGCCGCGGGCATTGGTACGGCGGCAGGCTCATCGCGAACGGTTCGGGCTTCAGACCACGGAACTTCGTATGCCGCAGCAGCAGGCCGACCAGCAGAATCACCGCAACCGACAGCACGTACATGAGGAACACCACCAGCCCGGCATGGCCGCGGAAGAAGGCATAGGCGAGCACCAGATACACCGATAGACGCGCCGAGCAGGAGGAGAACGGGATCAGCATGCCGGTCAGCACACGCTGCCGGGAATCGGGCAGCGTCCTGGTGGCCGCCAGCGCCGGCAGATTGCACCCGAACCCTACGATGATCGGCAGGAACGCGCGACCGTCCAGACCGATCGTTCGCATCGCGCGGTCCATCACGAACGCCGCGCGCGCCAGATACCCCGAATCCTCCAGCAGCGACAGCAGCAGGAACATGATGCCCATCGGCGGGATGAACGTGAGTACGGTCACCACGCCGTCCAACACGCCGTCGACGACAAGCGCATGCGCCCAGCCCGCGGACGCCGCCGGACCGAACCATGAGAAAGCGGTATCGACCATGGCGGTGAGCCATCCGCGTACAGTGACGTCGAACCAGTCCTGCATCGGACCGGCCAGCGTGGTGGTGGCCTGAAATACCAGATACATGACCGCCAGAAACATGACGATGCCGAACACCGGATGCAGCAGCACGCGGTCAATCCGGTCGGACAAGGTGACGCGGTCCCGCATCTGCAGGTCGAGGCCGCGGATGATGCGCGCCGCCCAATCGAAACGCGCATCGGCATGATTCTCGACCCATGCACGCACATTCGCCGTGCCGGTGAGCGGATGCAGGCCCTCGGGCACCGGTGTGCCCCGAAACCCGTTGGCGATTGCCCGGACCAGCCGGTCGGTCCCCGCACCGGTGCGGCCATCGACCGCGACCACCGGCAACCCGTCCAACAGCGTGGACAGTCGTTCGGCATCGACGCCGCAACCTTGGGCCTCGGCCAGGTCGTTCATCGTCAGCGCGACGACGGTGGGTGCTCCCAGTTCGACCACCATGGCCAGGAAATACAGGGAACGGGCGATATTCGTCGCATCGAGCACGGCGACGACTAGATCGGGGCGGGGCAGCCCCTCGGCACCCATTACCGCGTCCGCGGCCACCTTCTCATCGGGGCTCAGCGGCAGCAGCGAATAGGTGCCGGGCGTGTCGGTGCAGTCCCAGACCTCGGCGGGACCATTGCCATCCGGATCCCGATAATGCAGTCGCCCGGTTTCCAGCAGCACGGTGGTGCCCGGGGCGTTCATCACCTTCGTGCGGGCACCCAGCAGCGTGTTGAACAGCGAGGATTTGCCGACATTCGGATTGCCGACGAACACGACATGCCGCAGCACATCCGCTTCGTGCTCGCCGTCCGCGGCCTCCGGGCGCGCGTCGCCATCGCGCCCTACAACGCTCATGCGGTCCGCATCCCGTCGGTCGAAGCGCACGGTCTGGTCGCCGCGGCCGGAGAAGAGCGCGCCGAATCCGCGCCGGTGGGCATGGCCGCCATGCGTGGCCGTGTGGGGCGGATGACTGTTCGTGGGTGTGGTCATCGTGTCGTCTTCTGTTCGGCGTCGTCGGGCGTCCTCACGCTGATGGCGCGCGCGGTGCCGCCGTCCAGCGCGATGCGCTCGGGACCCCGCGCCACGACGCGGCCACCGAAGCCGCTGCGTTGCACGACTCGTATGATGACACCGGCGCGCAACCCCAGTTCCATTAACCGGAAACGATGCCGTTCATCCAGGTCGATGCCGTCCACGATGACGGTGTCGCCGGCCCGGCAGCCGGCCAGCGTGCGTGGGCCGCGTGTTGGGGTCGCGGTGTCGGGGCCGGTTGGCGGTGTGGTGTCCATAACGGTCATGCCTCCCAACATATGAGCGGCATGACCGAAAAACAAGACTTGTATTTCCGCTGATTTCTGGTATCCTGCCCGGCGTGTTGTCGCGGGTCGACGACGACACGGACGCGGGATGATGTCTGGGATGCCGTGCTGTCGCATGGGGATGACGACACGGGGATGACGACACGGACACGGGGAAGGGGGTGCTGCGGCACCCGAAATATGAATGGAGGGGCGGACGCCATCAGCGCCAGCCCCTCCACGTGATCGGTTGTTCGGAATCAGGCGGTGAAGTACTCCACACCGGCCTCGAAGATCGGCTGGTACGTGTTGCCCGGCACATTGACGTACAGGCCGTTGCCGGAGCGCTCCGAATGGCCCATCTTGCCGAACACACGACCATCCGGACTGGTGATGCCTTCAATGGCCAGCAGCGAGCCGTTCGGGTTCGCGCTCAGGTCCATCGACGGCACGCCGGACTCATCCACGTACTGCGTGGCGATCTGGCCGTTGGCCTTGAGCTGCGCCAGCACCTCGTCGGAGGCCACGAAACGGCCCTCGCCGTGGGAGATGGCCACCGTGTGCACATCGCCGACCGAGGTCTTGGCCAGCCACGGCGAAAGGTTCGAGGCCACGCGGGTGCGCACCAGACGGCTCTGGTGACGACCGATCGTGTTGAACGTCAGCGTCGGGCATTCGGCACTCATCGGCACGATGTCGCCGAACGGCACCAGACCCAGCTTGATGAGCGCCTGGAAACCGTTGCAGATGCCCAGCATCAGACCGTCGCGGTTCTTCAGCAGATCGCGCACCGCATCGGTGACGGCCGGGGCACGGAAGAACGCGGTGATGAACTTGGCGGAACCGTCCGGTTCGTCGCCGCCCGAGAAGCCGCCCGGAATCATGACGATCTGGCTCCTGCGGATCTCGTCGACCAGCGCCTGCGTCGATTCGGCCACGGCTGCCGGCGTCAGGTTGTTGATGACCAGCGTCGTCACATCCGCGCCCGCACGCTCGAAGGCGGCGGCAGAATCGTACTCGCAGTTGTTGCCGGGGAACACCGGGATGATGACATGCGGCTTGGCCACCGGTGCACCCGTGTACACGGTCTTCTTCGCCGCTTCGAACGATACGGTCTCGACCGGGGCCTTGGCCGCGTCGTCCTTGCTGCGGTACGGGAACACGGACTCGATGCCGCCCTCCCACGCGTCCTGCAGGCCGTTGAGGTCCAACGTCTCGCCGCAGGCCTCGAACATGTAC
This sequence comes from Bifidobacterium sp. UBA4282, assembly GCF_002394995.1. Lineage (NCBI taxonomy): Bacteria > Bacillati > Actinomycetota > Actinomycetes > Bifidobacteriales > Bifidobacteriaceae > Bifidobacterium > Bifidobacterium sp. UBA4282. Next base: position 1,142 of record NZ_DGVO01000011.1, on the reverse strand, counting down.
TCCTCGCAGGTCACGCCGATCTGACCGACCTCCACCAGGTTCGTGACCTTGGGCAGTTCGGCGTAGTCGTCGAGTTCGACGAGGAACGAGCCGTAGGCCGGGGTGAACAGGTCGTCGATCGCAATCGACGGATCGAGCCTCACACCGATGCCGTTGCCGAGCGTCATCTTGAACAGCGCCTCGGCCGTCGCGCCGTAGCCCGGCGTGGAGACGGCGACCGCGTCATGGAAGTCGACGAGGTATTCGACCATCGTCATCGCGGCCAGCAGACCGTCCTTGTCCGGGGTCAGACCGTCGGCCAGATAGCGCGGTGCGATGCGCACGATGCGGTGGCCGGCCTTCTTGAACTCGGGGGAGGTAGCGTGGCGCATGTCGCCCACCGCCACGGCAAAGGAGATCAGCGTCGGCGGCACGTCGAGATCCTCGAAGCTGCCGCTCATCGAATCCTTGCCGCCGATCGCGCCGACGCCCAGGTCGGCCTGCGCCATCAGCGCGCCGAGCACCGAGGCCACCGGCTTGCCCCAGCGGGCCGGATCATCCTTGAGCTTGCCGAAATACTCTTGGAAGCTCAGGTACGCCTTCTCATGCTCGAAACCGGCGGCCACCAGCTTGGAGAGCGATTCGACAACCGACAGATACGCGCCGGTGAACTGGTTCCTCTCGGAGATGTACGGGTTGAAACCCCAGGCCATCGCGGAGGCGGTGGTGGTCTCGCCGAACACCGGGAACTTGGCGACCATCGCCATATTCGGGGTCAGCTGCCTGCGGCCGCCGAACGGCATCAGCACGGTCGCCGCGCCGATCGTGGAGTCGAAACGCTCGGACAGGCCCTTGTTCGAGGCCACGTTGATGTCGGTGACCAGCGTGTGCATGCGCTCCGCCAGCGAGCCGGACATCCACGGGCTGGTGTAGCCGGCCCCGGACTCCACATGCACGTCCATATGCTTGGGCGCGCCGTTCGAGTTGAGGAACTCGCGGGACAGGCTCACGATCACGTCGCCGTTCCAGGTCATCTTGAGGGTCTTCTCCTCGGTGACGGTGGCGATGACGGTGGCCTCCAGGTTCTCCTCACGGGCGTAGCCCAGGAATTCGTCCACATCCTCGGCAGCGATGGCCACGGCCATGCGCTCCTGGGATTCGGA
>NZ_DGVO01000046.1:0-9957 GCF_002394995.1 Bifidobacterium sp. UBA4282 | reverse complement strand
ACCAAGCCCACCCAGCATTCGGTGATGATGCTGCGTCAGCTGGGCATCTCCCCGGACGCGCTGGTGCTGCGTTCCGACCGTCCGCTCAACCAGTCCATCAAGGACAAGATCTCGCTGATGTGCGACGTGGATCAGGAGGGCGTGGTCAACTGTGTGGATGCGCCGAGCATCTACGACGTGCCGAAGATCCTGTTCGACGAGGGTCTCGACGCCTATGTGGTGCGCGAGCTGGGTCTGCCGTTCCACGACGTGGACTGGGACGAGTGGGCCGATCTGCTGGAGCGCGTGCATCATCCGAAGCATGAGGTGAACATCGCGATCGTCGGCAAGTACATCGACCTGCCGGACGCCTACCTGTCCGTCACCGAGGCGATCAAGGCCGGCGGTTTCGCCAACTGGGCCAAGGTCAACGTCAAGTGGGTGGCGGCCGACAAGTGCGCGACCCCGGAGGGCGCGGCCGCCGCGCTCGACCAGGTCGATGGCATTGTGGTGCCGGGAGGCTTCGGCATCCGCGGCATCGAAGGCAAGATCGGCGCGCTGCGGTTCGCTCGCGAGAACGGTCTGCCGGCGCTCGGCCTGTGTCTGGGACTGCAGTCGATGGTCATCGAATACGCCCGCGACGTGCTCGGCATCGAGGACGCGGACTCCACCGAGTTCGACCCCAACTGCGCGAATCCCGTCATCGCCACGATGGAGGAGCAGAAGGATATCGTGGCCGGCAAGGGCGATATGGGCCACACGATGCGGCTTGGTTCCTATCCGGCTGAGCTGCTGGAGGGTTCGCTGGTCGCCGAACTGTACGGCACCACGCATGTCACCGAACGGCACCGCCACCGCTACGAGGTGAACGTGGCCTACAAGGATCGTCTGCGTGAGGCCGGCCTGGTGATCTCCGGCCAGAGCCCGGACGGCGAGCTCACCGAGTTCGTGGAGCTGCCGCGCGAGGTGCATCCGTTCTATGTGGCCACGCAGGCCCACCCGGAGTTCAAGAGCCGCCCGACCAAGCCGCACCCGCTGTTTGCGGGTCTGGTCAGGGCCGCGCTGGTTCACCAGTCCGATCGCTGACGATTCAGTACTGTGCTGATTGCGGTGCCACACGATTTTCGTGTGGCACCGTCTGTTTTTCGGAGGATGCCATTGGACGGCGAACAACTCCGTTGATACCCCCGTGAGCTTCCTCACATCCGCCTGGGGAGGATTTTTCGGGCGGATACTAGTGTTTCCCCGCCGTTTCCGTTAGTGTTGCGGATGGAAGCAATTCGTACGAAGGAGGCAGCGCGCAGTGACGGATGAGATGACGCCACAGTCGCCCGGGCAGACGGGCGGCGCCGCGGCTGACGTGGAGATGAGCCAGTATGTGGCCGGCCGTTCCCGCGTCAACGAGGACAAGATCAGACAGGATGACGAGATCATCAGCCAGTTCGGCGAGTACGAGTACGGCTGGCATGATTCCGATGCGGCCGGCGAGGCGGCGAAGAAGGGCATCGACGAGAACGTGGTGCGCGCCATCTCGGCCGACAAGGGCGAACCCGAGTGGATGCTCGACATCCGTCTCAAGGGCTACCAGGCGTTCCTGGACAAGCCGATGCCGGATTGGGGCGTGGACCTGAGCGGTTTCAACGCCGACGACTTCAAGTACTACGTCAAGCCGATCGACAAGCAGGCCGCCACCTGGGAGGATCTGCCGGACGACATCCGCAACACCTACGACCGCCTGGGCATCCCCGAGGCGGAGAAGAAGCGTCTGGTCTCCGGCGTGGCCGCCCAGTACGAGTCCGAGGTCATCTACAACTCCATCCAGCAGGAGCTGAAGGACCAAGGCGTGATCTTCGTGGACACCGACACCGCGGTGCGTGAATACCCGGACCTGGTGCGCAAGTACTTCGGCACGGTCGTGCCGCCGGACGACAACAAGTTCGGCGCGTTGAACACGGCCGCCTGGTCGGGCGGCTCGTTCATCTACGTGCCCAAGGGCGTGCATGTGGACATCCCGCTGCAGGCCTATTTCCGCATCAACACCCCGAACATGGGCCAGTTCGAACGCACGCTGATCATCGCCGACGAGGGCTCCTACGTGCATTACGTGGAGGGCTGCACCGCGCCGATCTACTCGACCGACTCGCTGCACGCCGCCATCGTGGAGATCATCGTGGAGAAGCACGCCCGCGTGCGCTACACCACCGTGCAGAACTGGTCGAACAACGTGTACAACCTGGTCACCCAGCGCGCCTACGTGCGCGAGGGCGGCACGATGGAATGGGTGGACGGCAACATCGGCTCCAAGGCCACGATGAAGTACCCGGCCTGCATCCTGGCCGAACCGTACGCCAAGGCCGAAACCATGTCGCTGGGCTTCGCCGGCAAGGGGCAGTACCAGGATACGGGCGCCAAGATGATCCACCTGGCCCCGCACACCAGTTCCACGATCGTGGCCAAGTCCATCTCGCGCGGCGGCGGCCGTTCCGCCTACCGCGGTCTGGTCAAGATTGTCAAGGGTGCCGAGGGCTCCTCGAACTCCACGGTCTGCGATGCGCTGCTGGTCGACGACTACTCGCGTTCCGACACCTATCCGCATGTGGACGTGCGCGAGGACGACGTGTCGATGGCGCATGAGGCCACCGTCTCCAAGGTCTCCGAGGACCAGCTGTTCTATCTGATGAGCCGCGGTCTGAACGAGGACGAGGCGATGGGCATGATCGTGCGCGGCTTCGTCGAGCCGATCAGCCGTGAGCTGCCGATGGAGTACGCGCTGGAACTGAACCGTTTGGTGGAACTGCAGATGGAAGGATCGGTGGGCTGAGTCCGATGGCAGAGAAAACCGAAATCACCATTCCCGTGGCGGATCCGAACGACCCGTACGCGGTACCGGCGGCCATGCCGTCGAGCGCGGACCGTGCGCCGCGCAGCTTCGACCTCGACGCGTTCGCGATGCCGACCTCCCGTCAGGAGGAGTGGCGGTACACGCCGTTGGACCGCGTCGCCGAATTCCTCGACGTGTTCGAACCGAGCGGCCTGACCGCGGTCGAAGTGACCGGTATCGACGGTTCGCCGTTGGACCCCGCGCAGGTCGCCGTCGAGGTCGTGGACAAGACCGTCGCGCCGAGCGGCACCGTGTCCAAGCCGAGCGACCGCATCTCGGCGGTCGAGTGGAACGTCGTGAAGACCGCGACCGTCGTGACCCTGCACGGCGACGTCGCCCAGCCGGTGCGCGTCTCGATCACCGGCGGCGGTGACGCGCCGGACGCGCTGCACCTGGTCATCGCGGCCGACGCCGGCACCCATGCCGACGTCGTCGTCGAACACCACGGCACGGCACGTCTCGCGGAGGGCGTGGAGATCGTCACCGGCCGGGATTCCAACCTGTCCACCACCTTCATCCAGGAGTGGGAACGGGGTTCCAAGCATGTCGGCGGCCACCGCATCCATGTGGGCGAGAACGCCAGCCTGCGTCACTCGATGGTCACGCTCGGCGGCGACGTGGTCCGCATCCGTATGGACCAGGACTTCGGCGGCCCGCAGGGCGACCTGAACATGCTGGGCATCTACTTCGCCGATCCGGGCGAGCACATCGAGCACCGCACGATGGTGGTGCACAACCATCCGGACTGCAAGTCGCGCGTGGTGTACAAGGGCGCGCTGGACGGGCAGGGCGCGCACTCCACGTGGGTGGGCAACGCGCTGATCCAGCCGACCGCGCCGGGCACCGACTCCTACGAACTCAACCGCAACCTGGTGCTGACGCCGGGCGCGATCGCCGATTCGGAACCGAACCTGGAGATCGAGAACGGCAACATCATCGGCGCCGGACACGCCAGCTCGGTCGGCCGGTTCGATGACGAGGAGCTGTTCTACCTGCAGTCGCGCGGCATTCCGGAGATGGAGGCCCGCAAGCTGGTGGTGCGCGGGTTCTTCGGCGAGCTGGTCGAGGAGATCGGCATCCCGCAGATCGGCGATCATCTGATGACCATCATCGACCGCCGGCTTGCCCGCGGCGAAAGCGAAGCCATGACAAACGTTTGGGAGGAGAAGTAAGATGTCGACGTTGGAAATCAAGGACCTGTACGCCTCGGTCGAAACCAAGGACGGCCGCAAGCAGATCCTCAAAGGCGTGAACCTGACCGTCAACTCGGGAGAGACCCACGCCATCATGGGACCGAACGGCTCCGGCAAGTCCACGCTGGCCTACACGCTGGCCGGCCACCCCAAGTACGAGGTGGAATCCGGCCAGGTGCTGCTGGACGGCGAGGACCTGCTGACGATGACGCCGGACGAACGCGCCAAGGCCGGTCTGTTCCTGGCCATGCAGTACCCGGTGGAGGTGCCGGGCGTGTCGATGACCAATTTCCTGCGCACCGCCAAAACCGAGATCGACGGCCAGGCCCCGGCCATCCGCACCTGGACCAAGGAACTGACTGAGGCCATGAAGCGGCTCAAGATGGACCCGAAGTTCGCCACCCGTTCCGTGAACGAGGGCTTCTCCGGCGGCGAGAAGAAGCGCGCCGAGGTGCTGCAGCTGGAACTGCTCAAGCCCAAGTTCGCCGTGCTGGATGAGACCGACTCGGGCCTCGACGTGGATGCGCTGCGCATCGTGTCCGAGGGCGTGAACCGTGCCAAAGAGAACACCGGCTTGGGCATCCTGATGGTCACGCACTACACGCGCATCCTCAAGTACATCAAGCCGGACATCGTGCATGTGTTCGCCGACGGCCACTTCGTCAAGACCGGCGGCCCAGAGCTGGCCGACGAGTTGGAGGAGAGCGGCTACGATCAGTTCCTGCCGGAGGGCGCCGACAGCGAGTCCGCGCTGGCATAGGCGCCGCGGTGGTGCGGACCGCAGTATGCGGCGGCCTGCACCACCGGCGAGGCGAACATGGATGATGCATCGGCGGATTGAATGATGGAAGGCAAGGGCATGGTTGATTTCGATGCGATTCGGGCGGAGTTTCCGATTCTGGACCAGAGCGTTCACGGACATCCGCTCGTGTATCTGGATTCGGCGGCCACCGCGCAGAAACCCCGCTGCGTCATCGATGCGGAAGCCGATTTCTACCGTCATGACAATGCCGCCGTGCATCGTGGCGCGCATGAATTGGCGGCGCGTAGCACGGTGGCGTTCGAGCGGGCCCGCGCCTCGATGGCGCGTCTGGTCGGCGCCTGCGCGGATGAGGGCGGCGAGGAGATCGTCGTCACCGGAGGCGCCACCGCCGGGTTGAATCTGCTGGCGACCGCCTTCGGCAACGCCTCGCTGGGACGCGGCGGTTCGGCGGCCGCACGGTTCGCCCTGCATCCGGGAGACGAGATCGTGGTCTCCAAGGCCGAGCACCATTCGGTGCTGCTGCCGTTCCAGGAACTGGCCGCGCGCACCGGCGCCACGTTCAGGTGGCTGGATCTGGACGAGGAGGGGCGCATCCGGTCCGACACGGCCGATGAGGCGATCACCGAGCGCACCCGCGTGGTGGCGGTCACCCATGTGGCGAATGTGACCGGCGCGATCACCGATCTGGCTCCGATCGTCCGCCGCGCCCATGCCGTCGGCGCGCTGGTGGTGCTCGATGCCTGCCAGTCCGTGCCTCATCTCAAAGTGGATGTTCACGCCTTGGACGTGGACTTCGCCGTCTGGAGCGCGCATAAGATGTACGGCCCGACCGGGGTCGGCTTCCTATACGGTCGCCGCGAACTGCTGGAGGCGCTGCCCCCAGCGAATTTCGGCGGCTCGATGGTCGAATTGGCTTGGATGGACCGTCCGGCGCAGTAGATGGCGCCGCCCGCCAGGTTCGAGGCCGGCACCCAGCCGGTCGCACAGGTGGTGGCCGCAGGCGCGGCCGCGGAATGGATGATGGCGATCGGCATGGACGCCATCGCCGCGCACGAGCATGCGGTGGCCGCCGAACTGCTCAAACTCGGCGACGTCGACGGCGTGCGCATCCTGGGACCGCGTGAGAACAGGGACCGGATCGGCACGGTGGCGTTCGACGTCGACGGCGTGCACCCGCATGATGTCGGGCAGTTCATAGACGCGCAGGGCATCGCCATCCGGGTCGGACACCACTGCGCGCAGCCGGTGCACCGGCATTTCGGCCTCTACGCCTCGAACCGCGCCTCCAGCGGCGTGTACAATTCCGTGGCGGACGCGCAGGCGCTGGTGGAGGCGGTGTCCAAGGTCAGGGCGTTCTTCCGGGTGTGACCGGATGACCATATAACCTCGCACCTGCCGTGGTATCGACATCATGCCTGTCTGCGGATACGATGATTGCGGTGTGAACGATAGGATGAACGGTGTTCGTCCGGTAAGGAGCGTGAAGATGGATTTCGGCATGAGCGGCGACGATCTGGAACAGATGTACCAGGAGGTGATCCTGGAGGCGTCCCGCAACCCGCACGGTCGCGAGCGGTTCGCGCCGGATCTGGCGAGCGAACAGTCCGCGCAGGCGGGGGAGAGCGTCGTCCGTGCCAGCCATGAGTATTGCGCTGCCGGGGAATCCCACCAGTTCAACCCCACCTGCGGCGATGAGGCGACGATCCACGCCGAGGTGTCGGATGGCGGCGATGGCCGCCCGCACACCATCGAACGTCTCGTATGGGACGGCCACGGCTGTTCGATCTCGCAGGCCAGCCTGTCGATTATGGTCGATTTGGTTGAGGGCCAGACCGTGGACGAGGCGATGCGGCTGGCCGGTCTGTTCCATCAGCTGATGGATTCGCGCGGCGCCGGATTGGATGACGAATCCGCCGAGGAGGATCTGGGCGATGCCGTGGTGTTCCAGGGCGTCTCCAAGTACCCGATGCGCATCAAATGCGCACTGCTCGGCTGGGAGGGTATGAAGGCCTCCGTGGCCGAGGCCCTGGCCCGTATGCAATAGGTCTTGTGGTGGCGATTCGCGCCACGTACAATGGTCGCGATACATGATGAATGGGAGTGTACATGAACGACAATCTGGTTCCCGAACCGCGCAATACGGTCTTCGATTCCGTGCAGAAGGCGTTGGGCGATGAGCAGGCGGCGCGCCGCGTGATGGCGAACCCCGCGCTGGCCAAGGGATTCCCCAACGGCCGCCCTCAGCAGGATGCCGATGCCGCGCCGGCTGCGGAGCACTCCTGCCAATGCGAGAAGCACGAGGACAAGGAGACCGCCGACGACGGCATCCCGCTGACCTATGTCGACGAGATCGGGCGGGCGACCGCGGCCGACGTGCGCGAGGCGCTGCACCAGGTCATCGACCCCGAACTCGGCATCGACGTGATCGATCTGGGTCTTGTGTACGGCATCGAGATCGACGCGTTGGGGCGTGCCATCATCACGATGACGTTGACCACGCCGGCCTGCCCGCTGACCGACCTGATCGAGGACGAGTGTGCGGCCACGCTGGCCGGGCTGGTGGAGGAGTTCCGCATTGACTGGACCTGGCAGCCGCGGTGGACCATGGACATGATCACGCCGGAGGGACGCGACCAGCTCGCTGCATTGGGCTTCAACTTCGACGCGATGCCGAAGTACTGACAACGCGGCGGGGGAGAACAAGCGGACTTACGCACATCTCATCTCCCACATACTATTAGGGGCCATCCTGACGGATGGCCCCTAATGCGTGTCTCTATGCCGAATCAGCTGTCGCTGAATCAGTCGTCGACGATCGTGCTCTTCGGCACGACGGTGATGCCGTCCGGCGTCACCGTGAAGCCACGGGCAAGATCATGCTCGGTGTCGATGCCGACCGTGGAGTTCTCGGTGAGCACGACGTTCTTGTCGAGGATGGCCTTGTACACGCGGGCGCGGCGGTTGACGACCACGCCGTCGAACAGGATCGAGTCCACGACCTGCGACCAGGAGTGGATGCGCACGTTCGGGGAGAGCACCGAGTGATGCACCTCGCCGCCGGAGACGATGACGCCGGGGGAAATGATCGAATCGGTGGCGTGGCCCAGACGGTCGCGGCCGGCATGCACGAACTTGGCCGGCGGCAGGTTGCCGGACATCGTGTAGATCGGCCACTCCGAGTTGTACAGGTTGAACTCGGGCACATAGGAGATCAGGTCCATATGCGCATCGTAGAACTGCTTGAGCGTACCTACGTCGCGCCAGTAGGCGTGATCGGTGGAGGTGGAGCCGGGGATCTCGTTGGTGTTGAAGTCGTAGACGCCGGCCTCGTTGCGGCTGGCGAAGTACGGGGCGATGTCGCCGCCCATGTCGTGCTTCGTGTTCTCGGCCTTCTCGTCCTGCGCCAGCGCGGCGAACAGGGCGTCGGTGTTGGCCACGTAGTTGCCCATCGAGGCCAGGAACGAATTCGGATCGTCCGGCAGTCCGGTGGTGGTCTCCGGCTTCTCCTGGAAGCTCTTGATCATGTTCGGATGCTCGGGATCGACCTCGATCACGCCGAACTGGTTCGACTGGCTGATCGGCTGGCGGATGCCGGCCACCGTGAACTCGGCGCCGGACTCGATATGCTGCTGCACCATCTGGCTGAAGTCCATGCGGTACACATGGTCGGCGCCGACGATGACCACGATATCCGGCTGGACGTCCTCGATGATGTTGATGGTCTGGTAGATCGCGTCCGCGGAGCCGAGGTACCAGTGCTTGCCCAGACGCTGCTGCGCCGGGACCGGGGACACATAGTTGCCCAGCAGCGGCGAGAAGCGCCACGTCAGCGAGATATGGCGGTCCAGCGAGTGCGACTTGTACTGGGTGAGCACGATGACCTGCTGATACCCGGAGTTGACGAGGTTGCTCAACGGGAAGTCGACCAGACGGAATACGCCGCCGAACGGCACAGCCGGCTTGGCACGATCCCTGGTCAACGGCATCAATCGGGTGCCTTCACCGCCCGCTAGCACGATGGACAGAATCTTCGGATTGGATTTCGACATCCGATCACTCCTCTCTTAGAGCGTCTTACGACACCGTACTGCATTGCTGTTGGCCCGCTTCCTTGCAGACCACCTACAGTGTCAATAATTACATATTTTTTTCGTTTCGCAAGACAAGACGCCCCGCATGTCATCGACTTTTCAGTGAACACGAGTCGAATAGAAGGCGACGGCGCTGGAGGCCGCCACATTGAGGCTGTCCACGCCGTGGCTCATCGGAATCCTGACGGTCAGATCGGCGTGGGCGATCGTGCGGTGGCTCAGACCATCGCCTTCGGTGCCGAAGATCAGGGCGAGCTTTTCGATGTGATCGGGGGCGTCGGCGCCGTTGTCCAGCCGGCGTACCAGCTCGTCCAGCGAGATCGAATCATTCTCCAACGCCATCGCCGCGGTCGTGAATCCCAGTCGGTTCAGCTCGGCGAGACCCTCGACGGGCCAGTAGTGCGTATCGTCGCCGCCGATGCGGGTCCACGGGATCTGGAACACCGTGCCCATGGACACGCGCGCCGCACGCCGGTACAGCGGGTCGCCGCACGACGGGGTCACCAGCACGGCGTCGACGCCCAGCGCCGCGGCCGAGCGCATCAGCGCGCCGACATTGGTATGGTCCACGATGTTCTCCATCACGGCGATGCGGCGCGCGTTCCCGCACACCTCCTCGACGCTGGGCAACGGCCACCGGCGCATGGCTGCCAGCGCGCCGCGGTGCAGACGGTATCCGGTCAGTCGTTTCAGCTGTTCGGGCGACGCCACATACACGGGCACGTCGGGGCCCCAATGCCCGTCAACGAAGCGGAAAGTCTCCGCCATGCCGTCGATCCACGGCTCCTCGACCAGCAACGAGATCGGTTCCCTGCCGGCGGCCAGCGCCCGGTCGATGACCTTCGGCGATTCGGCGATGAACAGCCCCTTGGATGGCTCCAGTCGGTTGCGCAGCTGGATCTCGGTGAGATTCGTATAGGCCTCGACACGTTCGTCGTCAACCGACTCAAGTGGGATGAAGCGCATGCCGCCGCCTTTCGCCTGATACAACAAAACCCCTTGGAAGCCAAGGGGTTTTCGTCTGTGTCCGGAGCGGGACTTGAACCCGCA
>NZ_DGVO01000002.1:48338-56189 GCF_002394995.1 Bifidobacterium sp. UBA4282 | reverse complement strand
AGGTCGATCGCCTTGTCCGGCAGGTTACGGTCCTGGATGTACCGGGCCGAAAGCTCCGCCGCGGTCTGCAGGGCGGCATCGGTGATCGTCACATGATGATGGTTCTCATAGCGCTCACGCAGGCCCTTCAAGATCTCAATCGTTTCCGCGATGGTCGGCTCGGATACCTGAATCGGCTGGAACCGGCGTTCCAGCGCCGCATCCTTCTCGATGTACTTGCGGTATTCGTCGGTGGTGGTGGCTCCGATGGTCTGCAGCTCGCCACGCGCCAGCATCGGCTTCAGCATATCCGAGGCGCCCAACGCCCCGTCGGCCGAACCGGCGCCGACGATCGTATGGATCTCATCGATGAACAGCACGATGTCGCCGCGGGTCTTGATCTCCTTGAGCACCTTCTTCAGACGCTCCTCGAAGTCGCCACGGTACCGCGAACCGGCCACCATGGAACCCAGATCCAGCGAGTAGACCTGCTTGCCCTTCAGCGTCTCCGGTACGTCGCCGGCCTGGATCTTCTGGGCCAGGCCTTCGACGACGGCGGTCTTACCGACGCCCGGCTCACCGATCAGCACCGGATTGTTCTTCGTACGGCGGGACAGCACCACCATCACGCGCTCGATCTCGTTGGTGCGGCCGATGACCGGGTCCAGCTTGCCTTCCGCGGCCTCGGCGGTCAGGTTGCGGCCGAACTGGTCCAGGATCGCCGAACCGCTCTGGTTGCGCTTGTCGGCCACGCCACCGGCGTTCGCCAGATCGCCCTTGCCCTTCTCGCCGCCGGAGTTGCCGCGGATCAGGTCGATGGTCGTGCTGCGCAGCTCGCCCAGATCCACGTCCATCTTGATGAGCACCTGGGTGCCCACGCCCTCGCCCTCGCGGATCAGGCCGAGCAGGATATGCTCGGTGCCGATATAGCTGTGGCCGAGCTGCAGGGCCTCCCTCAGGCTCAGCTCCAGCACCTGCTTGGCGTGCGGGGTGAAGGGGATGTGACCGTTGGGGGCCGCGGTCCCCTTGCCGATCATCTCCTCGACCTGCTTGCGGGTGTCGTCCAAGGACACGCCCTTGGCGGTCAACGCCTTGGCCGCAATGCCCTCGCCTTCGCGAATCAGACCCAGCAGCAGGTGTTCGGTGCCGATGTAGTTGTGCTGGAGGGCACGAGCCTCCTCCTGCGCCAACACGATCACGCGCCGCGCACGGTCGGTAAACCGTTCGAACATGCTTGTCCTTCCAATTGTGATAGTCCACATCACTCTACCGATTCGCGGTGACGTTTATTTCCCGTTTCCCGCGAATTGCGCTGTGGACGCAAAACGTTGTCTCCTAGGCGTTCTGTGCAGTCGAATCGTCCGGATCCGCGGAATCGCCCGATTCGGATTCCGGTTCCGGCTCCACCCGCACGGACGTGTCAGTCTGGCTTCCGGACTCCCCGGCAGCATCCCGCGCGTCGGCGGATTCGGTCTCGGACCGTTCCGTGTCGGATCCGTCGGGCTCGTCATCCGCATGCTCCGCGGAGGGGACGACGTCGCCGCTCAGATCGATCGTCTCCTCGACCTGCGGCTGTTCAGCAGTCACCCCGGTCTCCTCCGTCTCGTCAACGTCGTCCTCGGCGGTCACGTTCGCATCGATGTCCTCGTCGGTGGCCTCGTCCTCGTCGCGGTCGTTGATCCGCTCGATGAGTTCAACCTCGGGACTTTCCTCGCGCGGGGCGTGGGCGATGATATCGATATGCAGATCATCGAATGCCGGTTTGGACTGCACCCACAGATGCGTCGGCTCCGGCGGTTCGATCTCCGAGTGCTCGCCGCACCCGTGGTCCAGCGACACCACGCGGCCGTCATCCGGGCTCCACTTATTCGCACACACGCCGAACAGCAGGTTCAGCTCGCCCTTCAGCGGCACGAAGAACCCGCAGGTGGCGCAGGTATGGCCTCCGGCCGTCTTGGTCGACAGCGACTTGGGGCCACGCGGCCCCTCGTACCAGCGCTTGGCGGTCTGGGAGCGCCCCAGGGGACTCATCACATGCCTGCGGGACAGGTCGAACTCCTCCACGGCATCATCCACGTCGGATTGCGCGGTCGCCGCAGCCTCAGAATCGCTCCCCTCCCCGGACTCGGCATCGGGGGGCGTCGGCACGTCCTCGGACGAAGCCACTTCATCGCTCGCCAGCACGGCTGCCGCGTTATCGGCACCATCCTCCGTCTGCGGCCGCTCATCGACCGGTTCGGTGCGGCGGAATCCCTCCTCCAGCCGCGGATCATCCGGATCGGTGCCAATCGAGTCGGTCACCGACAGATCGGTCGGTTCCAGACGATCCTTCCACGGCACCCATTCCGGCGGACGCAACGCCTGATCGGTGGGCACCAGCGACGATTCGTTCACCGTCCAACGGTCGAGCTCCTCATCGTGGAAAAGCGTCACCGACCACTGCCATCCCTCATACCCACGGTATTCGGTGGCGAACCGGAAGTCGGTCACGCCATCGCCCATGTTGATGGCTTCCACGAACGCGCCGACCTGATCCGGGTCATCGGCCATCGCTCGGGCCACGCTACGGGCGATCGTCTGTGGGTCCAGCATCATATCGGACATGTCCGCTCTCAGTCCTCCACGTCAAAGTTGTCGGCTACCGCGCGCAGCAACGTCGCCAGCTTCTTGCTCTCGGCGGCGGACGGGTACCGGTGGCGGCGCAGACCGTTGCCGGCCGCGTCCAGCAGCTTGATCAGGTCCTCCACAATGGCCGCCATGTCGTCAGGCTTCGGGCGGGTGGCCTTGACCAGGGACGGCGCGGAGGCGATCAGATGCACGTTCATGGCCTGCGGCCCCCTGCGGCCGTCAACCACTGAATACTCGACCTTGGCCCCCTTGCGTAGCGTGGTCACGCCCTTGGGCAGCGCCGACGCCGACATGAAGACGTCATCGCCCTCCTCGTTGATGATGAAGCCATATCCCTTATTCGCATCGAACCACCGCACACGTCCACTCGGCATCTCACACCTCGTCTCTGCTCTATACCTCTGGCACGGGCCCTCTGCCCGTGCCATCAAACCGACCTCTTATTCTACCTCACGCCATACCTATGCGGCCTATGGCGTAACGGCCCGCACTACGGCTTGCGTTCGACACCTCGCCTGTCCGGCTTATCCGGTTTGGAGGGTTTTGCGGATTTGGCGGATTTCGGGGCGAACAACGATTTACCGGACTTCTGCTGCTTGGCACCCTTGGCCGGTTTGCCGCCCGGCGCGCTCATGGCGGGGATCTCGACCGGAGCGATCGGCAGCACCACAACAATGGTCAGGCCGCCGCCGTCGGTCTGGCAAGCGCAGATGAACCCGTGGTGCGCCTTGACCACCGATTCCACAATCGCCATGCCCAGTCCGGTGCCGCCCTTCTGCCGGGCGCGCGAGGGATCGGCCGTGTAGAACCGTTCGAAGATGCGCGCCCGCGATTCGGCGGGCACGCCCGGTCCGTGGTCGCTGAAACGCACGACGGCGTACCGCATGCCCACGTGTACGGATTGGCCGACCTCGACGGCGTCCAGGAAATGCCGCAGCGACTGCTCCGTAGCCGGCATGCGGCCGAGTGAATCGCCGCCGATGGAGGCGATGACCTCCCCCATCGACACCTCCACCGGCGAGTCGGCCGGGGTGTACCGATGGATGTTGCCGACGATGTTCGTCACGACCTGGCGCAGGCGCGATGCATCCCCATGCAGGGTGATCGCGGGCAGATCCTTGAGTTCGAACATCAGACGCGACGGCTCGTCCCCCTGACGCGGCATGAATCCCACCGCACCGCAGGTGATGCCGCGTTCCGGATCCAGCGCGTGCAGGTCATCGGCAGCGTCCTTGACGATTGCGGTCAGGTTCACCTGCTGCGTGATATCGATGCCACGGCCTTCATCCAGCCTGGCCAATGACAGCAGATCCTCCACCAGCACGGTCATGCGGGAACTCGACGCCTCGATATGCGCGATGGATTCGTCGGCGCGTTCCAGGGCGCCGGGCATGTCGCGCTGCATCTTGTACAGTTCGGCGTACCCGTGGATGGCGGCCAACGGCGTGCGCAGCTCATGGCTGGCGTCGGAGACGAACCGTTTCATCTTGTCGGTGGTCTCCTGCTGTTCATGGAAACTTCGTTCGATCCGCGCCAGCATGGCGTTCAATGATGCCGACAGCGAGCCGATCTCCGTGTTCTCCGGCATGGCCGGGATGCGCTGCTTCAGATCGCCCGCGGCGATTTTGGCGGCGGTCTTCTCGATGCGCTTGAGCGGGGCGAGCGTGCCCTGCACCACCAGCATGCCGAGCACGCCGCCGAGCAGGACGACCGCCGTGCCGACCATGATGCAGTACCGTGTCAGGCTGGATATGGTGTCGATGGAATCGCCCAGCGGCAGTCCGATGAAGACGATATTGACGAAGTTGTCGTTCTGCATGACGCGCATCGCCACCACGCGCCAGGGGGCACGGGCCGTCGACAGCGTGGAACGGCTGGGGATCTCCCCGCTCAGGTGGACAATGGCCGAGGTGGTGAACGGTTCGCCGAACACCACGTCGCCCATGGTGCCGCTGGCCGGCAGGATCGGTTCCGACACCACGCCTTCGGCGATGGTCGGCTTCAGCGGCGTGGTCAGGATGTTGGCGTCGGTGTCCCTGATCTGCAGGAAATAGCTCGTCATGCCGGACGAATTCGTATCGCTGTCACGAAACGAGTTGATGTTCTGGAACACCAGGTTGGCCTGCTGGACGATCTGGGCGTCCACCTTCTCCAGCAGGTAGTTGCTCACCAGCTGGCGGATCGAGAACGAGATGCCGGCCACGCCGATGGTCAGCAGCACCAGCAGGGTGGTGACCAGCTTGGTGCTCAATGAGATGGCGTTCCACCGCTCCCTGACGATCCGCCTGATCGCGGACTCCTTGCCCGGGGTCTTGGAAGGTTTGCCGCTCCCCGGCACGGTCGGCGGCACGGAGGTGTCCGCCCCGGTGCCGTGGGCCGCAGTGCCTTCCTTGACCATCAGGCCCCCTGAACGGTCTTGGGAGCGCGGATCATATAGCCGATGCCGCGCTTGGTCTCGATCAGCGGCGCGACCTTATGCTGTTCACCGTTCTCGTCGGTGACCATGATGCCGTCGACCTTCTTGCGCAGATAGGAGATGTAGGACTCCACGATAGCGGCGTCCCCGCCCCAGTCGTACTGCCAGACGTGGTCGAGGATCTGCGCCTTGGACAGCACGCGGCCCTCGTTGTCCATCAGGTAGCGCAGCAGCTTGTATTCGGTCGGGCTCAGGTCGATCGACTGGCCGGCGCGGGAGACGTCGTGCGAATCCTCGTTGATCTCCAGATCGCCGACGCGGATGATCGGGTCGTCCTCCACCTGCTCGCGGGTACGCCGCAGGATGGCACGGATGCGGGCCACGACCTCCTCCAGGCTGAACGGCTTGGTCACATAATCGTCCCCGCCCACGGTCAGGCCCATCACCTTGTCCTGGGTGTCATCCCGAGCGGTCAGGAACAGCACCGGGGCGTCGATGCCCTCCTGGCGGATGCGACGGGTGACGGTGAATCCGTCGATATCCGGCAGCATGACATCCAACACGATCAGATCCGGCTGGGCCTTTTCGATGACCTCGATGGCCTCGGACCCGGAAGCGGCGGTCTGCACCTCGAATCCGGCGAAATGCAGCGACGCCACCAGCAATTCCCGGATGGACGGCTCATCATCCACAACAACAATCGATGCTTCAATGGTTTTGCTCATGCTTCCAGCTTCATCCCTTTGACTGACGTTTTCCTGAATGTTCGCTGTAGGTTGAGGTCAGGCGCTGTGACGGCCACGCGGTTTCCTGCGCAACGGCCAACGGGATTTCCGGGAAGCCGGCTCGGGTTCCCCAATCGGTTCCGATTCTTCGACCGGTTCCGTCTCGATCGGCTTCGTCTCCTCCACCGGTTCCGATTCGGCCGGTTCCGTCATCGCCTCGGTCGGTTCTGCTTCTGCCTCGGACAGTCCCGTGTCCTCGGCAACGGTTTCGGTCGTCTCCGCGGGTTCCGTCTCGTCGGACGGCTGCCGCCGACGGCGGCGCCGAACCAGCATGACGACCACGACGATCGCCAGAATCACCACCACGCCACCGAGCGCCGCCGCACCGATCACGATGACCGACGGCGAGGTGGCGGTGCGGTACACCACATTGATCTGTTCGATCATGTCCAGCGCCGAAGCGGACCAGTCGGGGGTGTCGTTCTCCACCAGCGGATCGAGTGCGGCCTGGGAGAGTTCATCCACCGTGCTCTGACGATGCAGCCATTCATCGGAGTTGGCCGACACCGCAACCACCAGGTTGCCGTCGTGCGAGGCCACGGCCAGCAGCACGGTATTGGGTTCCGGGTCGGTGGATTCCAGCACATCGCTGGCCCATTGATCGACCTGTCCCTCCCCTGCGCTGAACGACGACAGGTACAGCAGACGGACCGATACGCCCGTCTGTTCATGCAACTGGTCGATGGCATCGGTCACCTCGGTCACGTTGGATCCCAGCAGGTTCTCCGTATCCGTGATGGAGCTGGTGAGCGCACCGCCGTCCAGGTCCGGATCCGTGTCCTCCCCGGTCTCGTCCGCAAGGCCGACGGGAGTTATCCACATGATCAGCGCAAGTGTCGCAGCAAGTGCGGAAACCAGCCATTTGCAAGGATTGGACACCGCAGCGGACAGCCTGCGCGCCGTCAACCGTTCGACCACAATACCCGTTTTCCCATCCGCGTTATTCGATTCCGACATACCCTCCACCATAGCGGTCGGCTGAGTCAATGTCGTCCGCCCACGTCAGCCAGCAACCCCGAATACGGAAAGGAACATCATGGCACAGTATCAAGTGGATCCGGAACGAATCCAATCCTCCAGCGCGGCGGTCTCGGCATCAATCGCCTCGATCAGGGAGGCCACCGGAGGCATGGTCGCCAATCTCAACGCGCTGCAGGACGCCTGGCGCGGTACGGCGGCCACCCAGTTCGCGTCGGTGTTCACCCAATGGCATGCGGCGCAGCAACAGATGGAGGCCTCGTTGGAATCCATCCAGAACGCGCTGACCCAAGCCTCCATGGTCTATGCCGATGCGGAGATGCAGGCCTCCCGGCTGTTCGCGGCCGGATGATGGGCGGCGCCCACCCCAGAACGCACATCCGCGAACGCACATAATGCAGAAGGGAGACACCCGTTACGGGGTGTCTCCCTTCCGTTACGCTATGCGCATCCGCTGCCCCTTACCGGGGCGGCCGGATCAGTAGCCCATGTCGGCGTTGGCCGGAGCGGCTGCCGGCGGTTCCGGCTTGTTGGCCACCACGGCTTCGGTGGTCAGGAACAGACCGGCGATGGAGGCGGCGTTCTGCAGGGCGGAACGGGTCACCTTGACCGGGTCGGTCACGCCGGCGGCCAGCAGATCCTCGTAGGTGTCGGTGGCGGCGTTGAAGCCCTGGCCCTCCGGCAGCTCACGGACCTTGTTGAAGACCACGTCACCGGAGACGCCGGAGTTCTCGGCGATCTGCTTGATCGGGGCTTCGATGGCGCGGAACACGATGGCGGCACCGGTGGCCTCCTCACCGGACAGCGAGGTGATGGCCTCGTCGGTCTCGGCCTTCTTGGCGGCCTGGACCAGGGCCACGCCACCGCCGGGCAGCAGGCCTTCCTCGATGGCGGCCTTGGCGTTGCGCACCGCGTCCTCGATGCGGTGCTTGCGCTCCTTGGCTTCCACCTCGGTGGCGGCGCCGACCTTGATGACGGCAACACCGCCGGACATCTTTGCGAGGCGCTCCTGGAGCTTCTCACGATCGAAGTCAGATTTTGTCTCCTCGATCTGCTTCTTGATCT
>NZ_DGVO01000002.1:40768-48332 GCF_002394995.1 Bifidobacterium sp. UBA4282 | reverse complement strand
CTGCAGCTTCTCGCGGTCGTAGTCGGAGTCGGTGTTCTCGATCTCGGCGCGGATCTGGGCCACGCGGGCGGCCACATCCTCGGCGGAGCCGGCACCGGAGACGATGGTGGTCTCGTCCTTGGAGACGATGACCTTCTTGGCGGAGCCGAGCACGGACAGGTCCACGGAGTCGAGCTTCAGGCCCAGCTCGTCGGACACCACCTGGGCGCCGGTCAGGATGGCCATGTCCTGCAGCATGGCCTTGCGGCGGTCGCCGAAGCCCGGGGCCTTGACGGCGCAGGAGTTGAAGGTGCCGCGAATCTTGTTCAGGATCAGGGTCGGCAGGGCCTCGCCGTCAACGTCCTCGGCGATGATCAGCAGCGGCTTGCCGGTCTTCATCACGAGTTCGGCGATGTGCACCACGTCCTGCTGGCTGGAGACCTTGCCGGAGGTCAGGAGGATGTACGGATCCTCGAGCACGGCGGTCTGGTCCTCGGCGTTGGTGACGAAGTACGGGGCGATGTAGCCCTTGTCGAAGCGCATACCCTCGGTGAACTCGAGGTCCAGGCCGAAGCGGTTGTTGTCCTCAACGGTCACGACGCCGTCCTGGCCGACCTTGTCGAGAGCCTCGGCGATCTTCTCGCCGACTTCCGGATCGGCGGCGGAGATGGTGGCGGTCGCGGCGATCTGGTCCTTGGTCTCCACGTCCTTGGCGGCGGCGATGAGCTCCTTGACGATGACGTCGGTGGCCTTCTCGATGCCGCGGCGCAGCGCAATCGGGTTCGAACCGGCGACCACGTTCTTCAGACCCTCATGCACGAGGGACTGGGCCAGCACGGTGGCGGTGGTGGTACCGTCGCCCGCGACGTCGTCGGTCTTCTTGGCGACTTCCTTGACCAGCTCGGCGCCGATGCGCTCGTACGGATCCTCGAGCTCGATCTCCTTGGCGATGGACACGCCATCGTTGGTGATGGTCGGGGCGCCGTAGGTCTTGTCGAGCACGACGTTGCGGCCCTTCGGGCCCAGCGTGACCTTGACGGTGTCCGCGAGCTTGTCGAGACCCGCGAGCATGCCCTGGCGGGCTTCCTCGTTGTATGCGATGATCTTTGCCATTGTTCCTCCACATATGGCTACACGGTACTGTTCCCACTCGTGAAACCGCGGAGGACATCCAGCCGTCAGCTGCCGGTTATCACTCTTGGCCTCCGAGTGCTAATTGGGACATTAGCACTCTCGGGGCCCGAGTGCCAACCTCGCCACGGCGATTGCGCTGTTGGCATGAAAAGATCACTGTGCGGCGATGTACACCACCACGATCGGATCGGCGATGCCGGTGGCCTGCTCCACCGTGGCGATGCCCAGGGTGTCGGCGATGTTCTGCGCGGTGGCCAGATCGGTCTCGTTCTGGTACCACACCACGTTCACGGACGGCAACGCGCCGCCGGAGGGATTGGCCGCGATGACGCTCGTGTATCCCACCGACTGCAGGACGCCCGACTGCTGGGCGGCGTACCCGTTGACGCCGGTGGCGTTGATGACCCGCACGGACGTGTTGTAGTTCACCGTCTGCTCAGGCTGCGATTCGGGCTGCTGCTCGTCCGCGGTGGCATCATCCGGCTGTGCGGCGCCGTCGGTGTCCTGCCCGTCGGCCTCCCCCTGGTCGGCGGCGTCGTCCTGAGCGTCCGCGTCCGCCTGCGTATCATCGCCGTCATCCGCGGCGGCATCATCCTGGCGGTCCTGGTCGCTCTGCGCGGACTGCTGCGCCCACGGCCAAGGCACCTTGTTCAGCTCTCCCGAGGCGATACCCCATGCCAGCAATCCGGCGAGCGCCGCCACCACGATCACCACGACGAACGGCGCCACACGCACCGCCAGCGACCGGCGGCCGCGGTGCACCCCCACAGGTCCGCTCGGCGGGTTGTCAAAGGCGTCGGTCGAGTACGATCCGTAGGTTTCCTTCTCAGTGTGCGCCATCAGAGCTCCCTTTCATCCGCATTCCAAGCACGAGTGTAGCCGTCGCCATCGCCAGAGCGTGGCAATGGCCGGCAGCATGTGCCGGATGTGCACAGGATCATCGTATGGGCCTCCTACAGTGGGATCCATGAGTACCGCACATGTCAAGCCGCTATCCGAACTGATCGACCCGGGTTGGGCCGCCGCGCTGGCGGATGTGGAGCCTGTGGTGCACGCCATGGGCGATTTCCTGCGCGCGGAGCTGGCGGCGGGCAGGCATTACCTGCCGGCCAGCCGCAATATCCTGCGCGCGTTCACGATTCCGTTCGACTCGATCAAGGTGCTGATCGTGGGACAGGATCCCTACCCGACGCCGGGGCATCCGGTGGGGTTGAGCTTCTGCGTGGCTTCCGACGTGCGGCCGCTGCCCAAAAGCCTGATCAACATCTACAAGGAGCTGGTCAGCGATCTGGGTGTGCCGGCTCCCGCCAACGGCGACCTGACCCCGTGGACCGAGCAGGGCGTCATGCTGCTCAACAGGTGTCTGACCGTGCAGGTCGGCCGTCCGAACAGCCATCAGGGCAAGGGCTGGGAGCAGGTCACCGACGCCGCCATTCGCGCGTTGAACGCGCGCACGGATGAGCAGGGACGCCCCAAACCGCTGGTCGCCATCCTGTGGGGGCGCAACGCGCAGACGCTGGAACCGCTGCTGACCAACGCGTTCATCATCAAATCCCCCCATCCCAGTCCCCTGTCGGCGTCACGGGGGTTCTTCGGCTCCCGTCCGTTCTCCCGGACCAATCAGGCGTTGGCCTCCATGGGCGCGAAACCGGTAGATTGGGCGCTTCCCGCAGCCGACGTTCCCAACCAGCCGCTACAATAACTGACCTAAGCGAGTACAACCAGCCGATCGGAAGATATCATCATGCCGCTTTTCCCCATCCACCAGTCCGTCCCGCAGCAACCGACGCCCCCCGCAACGCCACCCACCACAGGCCTGCTGGCCAAGGACGACGTGGCGCGGGCCCGTCAGCTCGCCGACCTGCTGCGCGCACGGTTCGCCCAGACCCTGGTCGGCCAGGACAATCTGCGCGAATCGCTGATCGTCACGCTGGTGGCCGGCGGCCATATCCTCATCGAATCGGTGCCAGGCCTGGCCAAGACCACGGCGGCGCAGACGCTGGCCACCGCGGTGTCCGGCACGTTCAAGCGCGTGCAGTGCACGCCGGACCTCATGCCTTCGGATCTGGTCGGCACGCAGGTCTTCGATTTCGCCTCCCAGCGCTTCGCCACGCAGATCGGCCCGATCCACGCGAACTTCGTGCTGCTCGACGAGATCAACCGTTCCAACGCCAAAACCCAGTCGGCGATGCTGGAGGCCATGGCGGAGGGCGCCACCACCATCGGTGGCGAGCGCATCGAACTGCCCAAGCCGTTCATGGTCATCGCCACGCAGAACCCGATCGAGGAGGAGGGCACGTTCAACCTGCCCGAGGCCCAGATGGACCGTTTCATGATGAAGGCGGTCATGACCTACCCGTCCGCGGATGAGGAGCGCCGCATGCTGGCGTTGCTCACGCAGCGCGGCTCGGACGTGGTCGACGTCAACGCGCTGAGCCACGACGTGCTGTCCATCGCCGATGTGGAGTTCCTGCGCAAGTCGGCGCGACGCGTCCATGTCTCCGATGCGATCATGCGGTATGCGGTCGATCTGGCCGCCACCACGCGCGGCGCCGGCTCCCATCCGCTGCAGGGACTCGATTCGCTGGTCCGTCTGGGGGCCAGCCCCCGTGCCTCGATTGCGCTGATCCGCATCGGACAGGCGCACGCGCTGCTGTCCGGCCGCGACTATGTGGTGCCGGAGGATATCAAGGCCTTCGTGCACGAGGTGATGCGCCACCGCATCATGCTCACGTTCGAGGCGCTGGCCGACGGCGTCTCCACCGACCAGGTCATCGATTCGGTGGTCAAGGCGGTTCCCGTCCCATGATCCAAGGCGCCCGTTCCAACGATTCGATCCGCGCCAGGATCGAGGCGCTGGGCACTTCGCTGAGCCTGCCCACCGTGCGCAAGGCACTCGGGGTGCTGGAAGGCGAGCATGCCTCGCAACGCCGCGGCGGCGTGGACGAGCTGATGGATATCCGCGTCTACGAGCCGGGCGACGAGGCGCGCCATATCGATTGGCGCACCAGCGCCCGTGTGGGCCGCCCGATGGTGGTCCAGCGCGAACGGCCATCCACCAGCCGGGTCTGGCTGCTGCTCGACGTCGGCCGGGAGATGACCGGTTCCTGCCCGTCCGGCGAGCCCGCCTATGAGGTGGCGGCCAACGCGCTGCGCATGTTCGCCGCGCTGAGTCTGCGCCGCTCCGATGATGTGTCGCTGGTGTTCGGCGATGCCGCCAGCATCACCCGCGTGCCGTTCAACGGCGGATTCGCCCAGTTCGAGCGCACGCTCGACCAGGCGTTGCAGCGCTCATGGGACCGGCCGCGCAACATCGATGCGCTGCTGGACTACGCCCGGCGCATACGGGACCGTCAGGCGCTGATCGTGCTGGCCACCGACGAGCACGCGTTGCGGCAGCGTCATCTGGAGGCGATTCGCCGTCTGGCGCAGACGCATCCGATGGTGTTCATCGATGTGGCCACGCTCAATCCGTTCGATTCGCGGACCGGGCGGAACTGTCCCGTGTATGACGGCACGTCGCGCCGCGCGGTGCCGGCGTTCCTGTCGAACGCGCGTTCCCGCGACGAGGTCGCCACCCATCGCGCCTATCTGGCGGCCGCGCTGAACCGCGAGCTGACCCGCTGCGGATCGCATATGATCCGTTCGGATTCCAGCGCCGCCATGTTCGAGGCCTTCGTCCGTCTGGTGTCCGTGACGTTGGCGCGGTCGGGCCGGAACCAGTTGCGTTCCGCCGCCATGCCGGAATTGCGGATCGGAGGTTGATATGACGTCATCCCTGAACACGGATGATCTGACCGTCATCCCCCAGCTCGATCTGACCGTGCCGCTGGTTGCGGCGCTGCTGGCATGTCTGGCGGTGATGATCGCCGCGATCGTACTGGCCGTGGTGTTGTCCCGTCCCAGGCGCAAGCCGCGTGTCTCGGCTGCGCGGGGCGTCCACACCGCCACAACCGGCAAGTCCGTCTGGCGCAACCGCATCAACGCCATCGTCGAGGATCACGACAACAACGTCATCGACCGCGAGGAGGCGTTCCTGCGTCTGGCCGCCGTCGCCCGCGACTACGCCTCCGCCGTCAGCGGCCGGGATATGAGCGCCCAGACGCTGTCCGATCTGCATCGCGGCGACCGGGACGCGCGCCACCGCGACGGCCTGAACCTGTTGCGGCAGACCATCGAAGCCCTCTACCCCGCGGAGTTCGCCGACCCGCAGTTCAATAGCGCCGCGCGGCAGACCGATGTGAGGCAGGCCGCCGAATGGGTGTCGACGTTGGTGGAAAGGTGGCGGTAATGACATTGGCTTGGCTATGGCCTTGGGCCGCCGTGGCGCTGCTGGTGGCGGCGGTGGCGCTGGTGGTGGTGATCGTGGCGGTTTCCGCCCGGCGGCACCGCCATGACGAGGGGCTTCGTGTATTCAGCCTTGACGATGACCTGGAGACGGAGCACGCCTCGAAGCTGTTCCATCAGTGGCGGCTGCTCAACCGCGGCGCCGTAGTGCTGCTGGCGGTCGCGCTGCTGCTGGCGGTCGCGCTGTCGGCCCGCCCCGCCCAGGTGGATGCGGACAGCGAGCGGGCAAGCAGCCGCGACATCGTGCTGTGCCTGGATGTCTCCGGCTCCGCGTTGCCGTATGACCGCCAGGTGATCGGCACCTACCGGGATCTGGTGCGCAGCTTCGAGGGCGAGCGCATCGGTCTGAGCATCTTCAATTCCACGTCGCGCACGGTGTTCCCGCTCACCGATGACTACGAGCTGGTGACCGCCCAGTTGGACGAGGCCGAACGTCTGCTGCGCGGCGTGCAGTCGCAGGACGATATCGAGGCGATGAGCGACGAGGATTACCAGCGCATCTCCGACTGGCTGGACGGCACGCAGAACCGCACGAACGCCACGTCGCTGATCGGCGACGGCCTGGTCAGCTGCGCCGCCATGCTGCCGGGATTCGCCTACGGTTCGGCCCCTCAGACCGACGGTGAGCGCAACCGCGCCGCATCGATCGTGCTGGCCACCGATAACGTGGTGTCCGGCGATCCCACATACACGCTTGGCGAGGCGTTGGACCTGACGGCCGCGGTCGGCATCGGCGTGGACGGCCTGTATTCCGGCCCGCGGGAAAGCGAGGACGGCGCCGAATCCTCGGATATGCGCACGTTGGTGGAATCGCACGGGGGCGTGTTTCTGACCCAGTCGAGCGGCGATTCCGTCAACGATCTGGTCCGCAGGATCGACCAGCGCAGAAGCGACGAGCAGGATGAGCATACGCGCTCGGCGCTGGTGGATGCGCCCGGCTGGTGGACGTTGGCGCTGGCCATCGCCGCAGGCGCATGGCTGGTGGTGTCTTGGAGGTTGCGGCGATGAATGCACTGACGCTCTCCCCCGCGCTGGGTTGGCCGGTCGGCGGCGCGATCGCCGCGGTCATGGCGGTGTTGGCCGTGCTGGAGGTGGCGCTGTATGTCCGGCGCCGCGGTTCGAGCGACGAAACGGTGACGGCCTGCATCCGACGTACGGTGATAGCGCTGCTGGTGGGGGTCATGGCGCTGACGCCGAGTGTGGTGACGCCGACCACCAGTCGGGCGGTGAACGCCACCGACGTGGTGATTGCGGTGGACGTCACCGGTTCGATGGCCGTCGCCGATGCCCGGTACGGTTCCGATGAGCCGGTCAGCCGGATGGACGCCGCCAGGCAGGCGGTGCACGGACTGACCGCGATGTATCCCGATGCCAGTTTTGCGGCCGTGCGCTTCGGCGCTTCGGGCACGTTGGATGTGCCGCTGACGCCGGACAGCATCGCCATCGGCAACTGGGCCGATACGCTGTCCGTGGAGGCCACGTCGGTGTCGTTGGGTTCGAATCTCGACGCACCGCTCGACGAGCTGCTGCTGACGTTGAGGGACATCCGCGAGCAGCATCCGGACGACGCGCTGCTGCTGTACATGATCACCGATGGCGAACAGACCTCGAACCGCACGCGGCGCACGTTCTCCACGCTGCGTCGGTATCTTGATGACGCGTTCGTCATCGGCGTGGGGTCCGCCGAGGGCGGGAACATCCCGGTTGTCGCCGATGGCGTGGGCGATTCGCCGGACGGCGAGTGGGTAATCGATCCGGCCACCGGGCAACCCGGGGTATCCGTGATGGATACGGGCAATCTGGAGGATCTGGCCGACGAGATGAGCGGCACGGCGCTGCTGATGGATGCCACGCGCACCATCGACTCCGGCGCCTCCGAGGAGGCCTCCCACCGTTGGAGGGTGACCGAAACCGCCAAGGAACGTACGCGACTGACGCCGTTGGTCTGGCCGCTGGCCATGGTGCTGGTGCCGCTGCTGGTCTGGGAGCTCGGCGCGTGGCTGGCCCTGTCGAGGAGGCTGATATGAGTCCGCAGTCCAGAAGCGCCCGCGCCCCGCTTGCCGTCCGCGTGTCGATGGTGGTGATCGCCGTGGTCATGGCGGCC
>NZ_DGVO01000002.1:17142-40718 GCF_002394995.1 Bifidobacterium sp. UBA4282 | reverse complement strand
GTGGTCATGGCGGCCGCCGCCGCGTGGGCCGCCATCAACCTGTACGCGGCGGTGTCCTGCAACGATGCCGCCCGAACGCTGGAACAGAACGTGTCCGATGCCTCGCAGGACGCCGCGGATCTGGAGATGCTGCGCATCCGGCAGCAACAGGTCGATGACCAATTGGATGACATGCAACTGTTCTCCGCGCTGCTGTTGCCGCAGATCCGGCATGCCGTGGAGGGCAACCTGAACACCTCCCGGCAGTTGACGCAGCGTACTCAGGAGGAGATCGACCGGCAGCAACAGGGCGGTACGGACGATCAGCAGGCCGACCAGCCGATTGACGGTCAGGATGCCGAGGAACTGCTGTCCGGCGGCGGTCTGACCGAGGAGCAGCGCCAACGCATCGAGGAACTGCTGCAGTCCAACCAGTCGTCGACCCCGTCCGAGTCCACGGAAACCTCCGAGGCGGAGGATTCGGACGCCACCGGCGACGGCAACGAGCAGACCGAGGTCAAACCCTGGTGACGGTGACGGTGATGCTCGCCGCACAAGCGCCGCTCCGGGACGACACGCCCGAATGTGGATAACCGGGCATCGTTCGACCACATTGCTTCCCCGCGCTGGACTGTCCGCATCTCCGGCGCGTTCAATGGGGATATGAACACCACCACATTGCTCAGTACCCCGGTGCCTGCGGATGGCCTGCCGGCCTCGCCATCGCTTCATGCCCTGGCCCCGGCCGATGCCTCGCCGTTGGGCACACTGCCGATGGCATCGATCACCCCGTTCGCCGCCCAGGTCTGCCGGTGCCGGCAGGCGGCGGCGGACACCTACACGCTGGTGCGCACCGCGGCCCAGTCCAGCGCCAACGCGGCCCAGTCCACCGCGGTGACGGTGGCCACAGCCGAGCGTCTGGACTGGATCGGCAATGCGGCCACGATGTTCCGCCAGCGGCTGCGTGAGCTGAATGCCCGGGCCGGACTGTTCGCGGACCGTGCACAAAGCACGCTGCTCGAGTGTTCGGCAGGTGCGCCATGAACTGGCAGGTCACATCCACGATCAGCGGCGGGCATGCGCACTCCGCCGCCACACTGGAGGAGTACTCGGGCTGCGCCGCCGCATTGAACGACGCCGCGCGACAGTGGAGCACCCTGGCCGCCACGTGGAACACCACGATGATGCAGGTCGGCGGACTGCGCATGAGCGCGCCGTTGTGTCCGGCACTGCAGTCGGGGAACATCGCGGCCGCGGGACATGTCACGTTGCCGTTCCAACGCATTGTTGACGATTGCGGCGATCATATCCGCCAATGCCGGTTGTTCTCCGACGAGCTCACCGAGATGGCCGAACTGTTGATCCGCGCATACTCGCTGTATTCCGAGGCCGAGCGCACCACGCAACGAGTGGTAACCGAGCTCATCCAAGTCGGCGCGGCGCTTTTCCCCGGTCATGCGGCGGCCGCCACCGCGGCCATCGCGGTCGGCGGGTTCATCGGCGGGTCACTGGCGGAGGGAGGGACGAACGGCATCCATGCGCTCGATGCCACGGCCTGGGCCCAGGAGGGACTGATGTCGGGATTGGCGTCGAAGATCACCGGCATCGGCGCGTTGAAGGGCGCGCTGTCCACCGACGAGGTCAATCGGGCGGCGGGAGGCATCGCTTCGGTGACGGCGCCGTTGTATGGGGCGTTCCAGGGTGACGCGCTGGAGGTCAAGCAGGTGTATTCGCGTACCGAAGTGGTCCGCGAATCGCACTCGGTGGCCGAGGCGATGGAGAACCTGCGCAGGTTGGGCGAGGAACGGTTAGGCAAGATCGATCTGAACAGCGGACTCGAATACGGCACGATCGCCATCCAGGAATACCGCAAGGCCGACGGCTCGTCGTCATGGCTGGTCACGATCCCCGGCACCGACGGCAAGCTCGATTCGCCGTTCGGCTGGCCGCAGAACGTGGAGTTGATGAGCAGCGACCCGGAACAACGGATGCATGCCGACAGCGCCCGCATGGTGCTGGAGGCCATGGAGCGGGCCGGCATCGGCAAGGATGAGCCTGTGGCGCTGATCGGGCATTCGCAGGGCGGCATCGTCGCCGCAGCGATCGCCTCCGATATGGCCGACCAGTACACGTTCGAGCATGTGGTAACCTGCGGCTCGCCCGTCGCCAACCATCCGATCCCGGAGAGGACCTGGGTCACCAGCGTTGAGATCGACGACGAGCTGGTGGCCGCGTTGGATGGCGCGGCCAATCCGGCGACCGAGAACTGGCTGACCATCAGCGGCACCGTGCACAAGGCGCCCGGCAGCCTGACCACCAGCGTCAGCGAAGAGGGGTACTGTGTGCCGGGCATCGGGCCAGGCGCCGAGGACCCGTTCACGGCGGCCAGCGTGCGCGATACCGGCGAAGACAAGGAGATCACCCACTGGCTCAAATACCATCAGGCCGCCTACCAGAACGCCACCGATCTGGGCTCTCCCGCCGTGCAACGCCATGAGGCGCACTTCCAGGAGGTCCTGGACGGCGAGCTGGTCTCCACCACCTACTGGCAAGGCCGCATGACCAAAACCGCCACCATGGCGCCGGGCGAGCCGGTCAGCCCACCCCGCCTGTGATTGCCGTTCCCGATCAGGAGTGGTTTCTTGTATACAAGAAACTGGCGGCCATTTCCGCTGCGCGCGCCGTCGGCCTGGTAGAACCGGTGGAACATGCGGTCGAGGTCCAGCCCGTCGGCCGTGGCCGTGTCGACCGCGTTGGAGAACGTCATCCGCGAACGCTCCTGTACGATGCTCGGAGCCGCCGCACCGTAGCGCAGCGTGTTCGACACCAGGTTCTCGATGATGCGACCCATCGCCGCGCGATCGGCATCGACGGTCAGGGATTCGTCCCCGAAGCTGACCGCCGGTTCCCACCCGCGCTCCTCGAATTCGAGATAGTGGCCCAGCAGGATTTCAGCCAGCAACGGATGCACCGCGATGGTCTCGATCTCGGGCCGACAGTCGGGGTCGTTGGCCCTGGCATAGGCGAACAGCTGGTCGAGCAGCGTCCGCATATCGTCCAAGCGCTCCAACGCCGCCGTAAGATGACGCGTGTCCTCCCCCCGTGCATGTGCCGTCCAACGCCAATTGGATATGGCCCCGGGCACCCATCAGCGGGGTGCGCACGTCATGGGCGAGCGCCGACAGGTCACGCCGGAATTCCTCGGCGCGTTGCATCTGCTCGATGCGCTCGTTCTGAATCGCGTCCAGCTGGGCGTTGACGGCCAGGGCGAGTTTCTCCGGCGCACGTCCGGGCACGGTCACAACCAGTCGCGCATTGCTGCCGGCAGGTCTGTGACGCAGGAACCCGGTCATGCGCCGCATCTCGCCGGCATACCACGCCGCCGCGGCGCAACCGCCGATCAGGCAGCCGATCACAACGGCAATCACCCATCCCATATACCCGTCCCGTTCTCGTGAATGTGGCCCGGCGTCAGCATGGATCGCGACGGCAGACGACCAGCAGCGTCACCGCCCAGCACAGCGCCAGACATCCGACGAAGCACACCGTGACATGCGCCCACACCGGCATGCTCAGGTCGGCGCTGCCGGTCAGGAACGATTGTGCCGCTTCGGGCAGCGTCTCGGCCATCATCGACCGGGCATCGGTGAGCATGTTCATATTGCTGATCGGCAGCCACGCCGCCAGGCGTTGGAGCCATCCGATCTGCGGCACCATGCCTGCCAGACCGGTCAGCATGCCGCCGATCAGCTGGAAGCCTGCGGCGACGGCCACGACACTCGAAAAGGCCCCGCTGCCGGTGACCAACGCGGTCATCGCAGCGATGGTGGCGTAGACAGCGACGCCAAGTACCAGCACCACAACGAATCCCAGCCACTCGATCGCCGGCTCAACGGATGCATAATCGAATCCGAGCGCGGCGAAGGTGATTTCAAGCGTCACGATCGATAGCAGCGCATACCACAGGGACAGCAGCGTGGTCAGCGTCAGCTTCTCCACCGCATATCGTCCCCGGCCGACGCCGGAAGAGAAGAGGTTCTTCGCCAAGCCGCTGTCGCGGTCCTCGCTGACGGCCAGCGCGACGACCAGGCTGACCACACCGGACACCAGACCGCCGCGGAACATGCTCGAATATGTGAGCATCGCGGAGTGGCTGGGCAGCGTGCGGGTCAGGACCTCCGTGATGTCGGCGTCGACGGAACCGTCGTATCCGCTGACAAAGGTGATCACACCACCGAGCAACCCCACCGAGCACAGTATCAGGGCGACGCAGCCGACCCAGAATTTGCGCCCGTGAATCAGCCGATACAGATCGGCATGAAGCAGATCGATCACCGTCTCATCCCCCCTTCAGCAAACGTCGCGCCGCCGGTTCGCCAGCAGCGTCACGGCCGACGCGAGCGCAATCCATCCGATGAAGCAGACCAGCGCATGCGCCCATACCGGCATCCCGATATCGGGCAGCCCGAGGGCGCCCTGCGTGGCCGACGAGGTCAGTCCGACCGCCGGCGCGCTGTCGTCCAGCAGTCCCAGGTTCACCATCGGCAGCCAGGCGACGAGATGCGGGATCCAATCGAGGCGGGAGCCCAATAGCTGGGCGCAGGACGTTGCCAGGGAACTGACCGCACCGCTGGCGACGAACACGGCGATGATGACGCCGGCCACCTTGCTGCGGACGATGGTGTGCAGCGCCGTCACGATAAACGTCACGGCGACGACGCCGAGGATGTTCAGTCCGGCCATCCGCCAGTACTGCCCAAACGGTTCGGGGTCGGCCACCCGTATGCCGAAGACCGCGAACGCCAGTTCGGTGGAGGCGATCACGACCAGCGAGTACCACGCCGCCAGCGCGGTGCCGATCCAGAACTTGCGCCCGTGCACCAAACGGTATACGCCGGATCGCAGGAACATCAGCATCAGCGGCCCCCTTCCATCAGCGTGACGAAATACTCCTCCATGTCCCGCGACTGCATCGACAGCTCCAGCACCTCCTGGCCGGTCCGGTGCAGCAATGCGGAGACGTGGGCCGGATCGAAACCGCCCGAGATGACGATCGACCCGTCCGGTTCGGCGGCGAAGCGCACGCCGTCGCCGAGGGCGGCGTCCTCAAGCAGCGCGAGTGTGCGGGAGGGGTCGGCGGTGCGCACGCGCAGGCTTTCGCCGCATTCGTGCTGCACCTGTTCCGCGGTCATCTGCCGTACCATCCTGCCGTTGGCGATGATGCCGTAGTGGGTGCACATGCGTTCCAGCTGGTCGAGCACATGCGAGCTGATGACGATGGTGATGCCGCGCGCCCGGTTGAGCTGCGCCAGGTAGTTGCGCATGTCGCGCGCCGCCTCGGGATCCAATCCGTTCAGCGGCTCGTCGAGCAGCAGCAGGTCGGGGCCTCCCAGCAGGGCCATGGCCAGTCCCAGACGTTGCTTCATGCCCAGGGAGAACCCCTTGGCGCGTTTGCGGCCGGTATCGGACAGGCCGACCTGGGAGAGCAGGTCGGCGCACGCCTTCCGCGGCTTGGGCACCCCGAGCGCCAAGGCCAGGGCCATCATATTGTCCATCGCGCTCATATTCGGCAATATGCCGGGGTTCTCGATCAGCACGCCCACGCGTTGCACGGCACCGCCGGTCCGGCGGATTCCGGCCCGTGCGTTCACCGGCCGGCCGAATACCTCGATGCCGCCGTCATCCGGCGAGGCCAGTCCGGCGATCATCTTCATCGCCGTGGATTTGCCGGCGCCGTTCCTGCCGACGAACCCGTAGATCGCGCCCTGCGGCACCGTCATCCGCAGATCGTCGACGGCGCGTTTGCCGGAGTACGTCTTGCTCGCCCCGCAGATGTTCACCACATCCATGTCCGCTCCTTCGTATCATGTCTTCCGCCGCCCGCACGATCCTCCCCGCGCCACGGCCGCACCGCATCCCTCCGGACCCGGTGATTGCCAGACTACGGAGCCGTTCTTGCCCAACCCTCGCGCAAATCTTGCGAATTCGTGACGTTCCGGCCCGCCCGTGCCCTCGCGTTCCGGCAGTCGAACCGCACCGCCCCGGGGCCGGGATGGGAGACGCGTTCAGCGGGGCACGGTGAGTTTGACGCCCAACCCCCATACCGTGCGGATGTATCCGTCGGTGCCGCTCGCCTTGAGCTTGGCGCGGATCTTGGAGATATGCGCGGTCACGGTGTTGTCGTCGACCATGTACGGCTCGCCCCAGCACAGCTCGTACACCTGCCGTTTGGGGAACACCGTGTCCGGATGGTTCATCAGCAGTTCGATGATGGCGAATTCGATATTGGTCAGCGACACCGGGCCATCGTCGATCCGGAACGTGTGAGCGTCGACGTCCAGACGCCACCGACCGATCTCGAGCACCGTATGCCCGTCGTCGGATGCCGCCGCACGGGCGCCGCCGCCCGCAGCTTCCGCCCCGCCGGCGTACCCTCGACCGCGCAGCTGCGCTCCGATGCGGGCGGACAGCTCATCCAGGTCGAAGGGTTTGACCAGATAGTCGTCGGCGCCCAGGCGGAGCAGCCCGATACGATCGTCGACCGCACCGCGGGCGGAGATCACGACAACCGGCACGCCGGAGCCGGACTCACGCAGCCCGGCCACCAATCGATCGCCGAATAGGCGGGCACGCAGACGTATCCGTTCCTCCCCAGCCGCTCGCACACCACCTCGTTGATGTCGACGTCGTCCTCCACGACGAGAATCCGTGTGTCGTCCATCGTTCTCCTTCCGGCCGCCCCGGACCGCTTCCGGGGCCGCGTACCCATCCACGCCGTTTCGCGGGGTGCAAGTACTCTGGTAAGCATGAAGCTTACCGATATCTCCCCCGCAATCGCATTGACCCCCCTAGACGGCCGTTACCACAAGCAGACCGCCGATCTCGTCGAATACCTGAGCGAGCCGGCGCTCAACCGCGAGCGCATCCACGTCGAGGTCGAGTGGATGATCCTGCTGGCCAACGGCTTCGACGGCAACGGCAACCAGCCGATCGTCGAGGGCGTCCAGCCGTTCACCGAGGACGAGATCGCGTTCCTGCGCGCCATCCCCGAACAGTTCGGCGCCGAGGGCATCGCCGCGCACGCCGCACATGAGGCCGTCACCCATCATGACGTAAAGGCCGTGGAATACTACATCGACGACCAGATCGACAAGGCCGCCGCCGTACTCGGCCCGGACACGCAGCTCAACGACCGCATCAAGACGCTGGTGCACTTCGCGTGCACCTCCGAGGACATCAACAACCTGTCCACGGCGCTGTGCGTCAAGCAGGCGATGGAACAGGTTTGGCTGCCCGCGTTCCGCGCGATCATCGACCATCTGGCCGCCAAGGCCGAGGAGTATCGGGACATGCCGCTGCTCTCGCTGACGCACGGCCAGCCGGCCACGCCGACCACGCTAGGCAAGGAGCTCGCCGTCTACGTGTACCGCCTGAGCCGTCAGCTGAAGCATCTGGAGTCCCAGGAGTACCTGGGCAAGATCAACGGCGCCACCGGCACCTTCGGCGCACATCTGGCCGCGCTGCCCGAGGTCGATTGGATCGCGGTGTCCCGCGAGTTCGTGGCCAACCGCATGGGACTGACCTGGAACCCGCTGACCACGCAAATCGAAAGCCATGACTGGCAGGCCGAGCTGTACTCAACCGTCTCGCATGCGAACCGCATCATGCACAACCTGTGCGTGGATGTCTGGATGTACATCTCGCGCGGCGTGTTCGCGCAGGTGCCGGTCAAGGGCGCCACCGGCTCCTCCACCATGCCGCATAAGGTCAACCCGATCCGCTTCGAGAACGCCGAGGCGAACTTCGAGCTGTCCTGCTCGCTGCTGGACACGCTCTCAGCCACGCTGGTGGAATCCCGCTGGCAGCGCGACCTGACCGATTCGACCACACAGCGCAACATCGGCTCCGCGCTCGGCTATTCGCTGCTGGCGCTGAACAACCTGCTCGGCGGCCTGAACTCCATCCATCCGAACGCGGCCGTGATGGAGCATGAGCTCAATACCAACTGGGAGGTGCTGGGCGAGCCGATCCAGACCGCCATGCGCGCCTGCGAGCTCAAGGGCCTGCCCGGCATGGACAAGCCCTACGAGAAGGTCAAGGAGCTGATGCGCGGCCACGAGATCAGCCGGCAGGACGTGGAACGGTTCATCGACGGCCTGGCGTTCGACGATGAGACCGCCGCCCGCTTGAAGGCCCTGACCCCCGCCACCTATACGGGCGTGGCGGGCACGCTGGTCGATCTCGACCGCTGATTCGAATCCGTTCAATAACCACCGACCTCCCGGCATTCCCACACCGGGAGGTCGGTCCGTCCCAAGGTAGGTGGATGGATGAGCGAGGAACACACGAAGCGCGGCAATCCGGAAACGGATGTCACAGCCGACGGGGATGCCGTCATCGACGACATCCCCCCTCGACGCACCCGGGATTTCGCCGATCTGATGCACGCCGCCGGAGCGTTGGTCGTCGCCGCGCTCATGCTGCTGGCCGCGGTGTATCTGCGGGGGCTCACGGCGGGCGTGGAATCCGACGTGCACAACGCCGGACAGGCGATCGGCTGGGTGATGGATGTACCGGCCTCGCTGCTGCAGCAGATCGTCACCATCGCCATTGTGGTCAGCGTGCTCTTCCAGCTGCTGGCCAACCGGGAATGGCTGCAATCCGCGGTCTCGCTGGTCGCCATGTTCGGCGGGTACGCGGCCGTGTGGGCCCTGTCGTCCATCATCACATTCACCGGCTTCGAACCCTTGATCCAGGGTCTGGAATCCCCCGGCGCGCTCAGCGGTTCGGGGCTCATCCCGGATTTCTATGCGGGGTTCGCCGCCTTCCTGACCATGGCCGGCCCACGCCGCATGCGCTCCGCCGTGAAATGGAGCTGGAACACGCTGTATATGCTGGCCATCCTGCTGGTGGTGCTGTCCTGGAATTCGGTGCCGGGCGTGGTGTTCTCGTTCGCCGTGGGGCGGATCGTCGGCATGGTGTTCCGTTTCACCATAGGCACGCGCAACCAGGGCGTCTGGGGGCAACGGATCGTGGAGGCGCTGCGAAGCATCGGTCTCGACGTGGCCTCGCTGGTGCGCCGCCCCGAGGCGCACGCCGAATCGGGAGTGCTCCGGACCACGCTGGATGACGACCTGTCGGAGAACTCGCGCATCTATGACATGCTCGACGGGCGCGGCCGACGCTTCACCGTTTCCGTCATCGACGGGCAGTCGCACAACGCCGGGTATCTCAACCAGTTGTGGGAGTGGCTGCGCCTGACCGGCGTCACCATGCGCCGAGACCGGTCCGCGTCCGATGCCGTCCATCATCATCTGACGATGCTGCTCGGCTTGAACAACATCGGCCTGTCCGCGCCGCGGCCGTACGGCATCGTGGACAGCGGCGAATCGTCCCTGCTGGTGCTGGACGCCGATTCCACCGCCCTGCCCTGCAATCTCAACACGTTGAGCGACGACGATGCCATCGCGCTGATGCGCTATCTCGACGTGGCGCACCGGCGGGGATTCTCCCATCACCGCATCACACCGGATACGCTGGGCCGGCTACCGATCGGCACGCCGATCATCGCCGGATGGCATAACGGCGACTGCACCAGCACCACCGCGAATATGGACATCGACAAGGTGCAGCTGCTGGCGCTGCTGTCGGCGCTGATCGGCGTGGACCGCACGGTGTCGGCCGGCAGACGGGTATGGGGCGACGAGACGTTGGTCTCCCTGCTGCCGTTCGTACAGAAGGCGGCCATACCGGCGGCCACGCGCGCCCTGAACCCGTGGAGCAAGCAGCTGCTGGACTCGCTGCGGGAGGCGCTGCGGACCCTGGCCCCGCAGGAAGTGTCCGAGGCGATGGAACCGGTGACGATCTCCCGGTTCAACATCCGGTCGTTCGTCACCATCGTGCTGCTGATCATCGCCGTGTCGGTGATCTTCACCCAGCTGCGCCCGGATGAGGTCATCGACGCGGTGTCGAACGCGAACCCGGTGATGGCGGTGCTGTGCGTGGCGTTCGGGCTCATCGCCTGGGCGGGGTCGGCGGTCACGCTGGGGGCGTTCATGGATCCCGAGCGGCGCGACGTCCTCGGTCTGTTCTGCTCGCAGGCGGCCTCCGGCTTCACCGCGGTCTCCATGCCCGCCGGCGTGGGCCCCGCGTTCGTGAACCTGCAGTTCCTAAGGAAAAGCGGGTACCGCAATACGGCGGCCACGGCCATCATGAGTGCGGTCTGGGCAATCCAAGGCGGCACCACCATAGCGATGGTGCTGCTGATCGGCATCTTCACCGGACGCAACATGCTCTCTGGCATGATCCCGACGAATACACTGATCATCGCAATCGCCACGGTGGCACTGCTGGTGTCGGCGGCCATGGCCATCCCCCCGGTGAGACGTCTGCTGGCCGAACGTTATCTGCCGATCGTCAGGTCATACGCGCGGCAGCTGGTCAACGTGCTGACGCAGCCCAAGCAGCTGGCGATCGGACTGGCCGGTGCGCTGGTGCTGAACATCGCCACCGGATTGGGGTTCTGGGCGGCTCTGCTCGCGTTCGGCCATGCCACCAATCCGGTGGAGACCACGTTCGTGTTCCTGCTCGCCAACGCCCTGGGCTCCGCGGTGCCGACGCCGGGTGGTCTGGGCGCGGTGGAGGCCGCGCTGACGTTCGCGTTCACCTCGGTCGGGGTGCCGCCCGCCGTGGCCCTGTCGGCCACGCTGGTCTACCGAGTGGCGTTCTACTGGCTACGCATCCCGATGGGCGCCCTAGCCATGAAGTGGTTGGATCGGCACAATCTGATCTGAAATTGTGTCCCTTTTTGTGCAAAGTATGGCGAAAACCCCTAAAAGATGCGGTTCCTGCCAGTTTTCTGCGCTATTATCGGTGATGAACGTTGGATGTCGTATCAGTATCGGCATCCCCTGACCCAAGAAGGATGCTGTATGGCATACAACAAGTCTGATCTCGTGTCGAAGATCGCCCAGAAGTCGAACCTGACCAAGGCTCAGGCTGAGGCTGCTGTCAACGCTTTCCAGGATGTGTTCGTCGAGGCCATGGAGTCCGGCGAAGGCCTGAAGCTCACCGGCCTGTTCTCCGCCGAGCGCGTCAAGCGCGCCGAGCGCACCGGCCGTAACCCGCGCACCGGCGAGACCATCAAGATCCCCGCCTCCTATGGCGTGCGCATCTCCGCCGGCTCGCTGCTGAAGAAGGCCGTCACCAAGTAATCGTCCTTCTCGAAAACACTGGTGCCATGTGGGCCCCGACCATTGACGGTCGGGGCCCACATGCGTGTTATCGGCCTATTGCAACGCCTCCATCAGGGACCGGAAATCAGCCGTCGGCAAATCGTCGAAGGGGTCGAGCAGCACCGATTCCCTCCGCACCGGAGCGGTCAGCGTCAGTCTGGTCCAATCGCAGGCGTAATGCGCCCCCGCGGCCTGCGCCGCATGCACGAACCGTCCGCGCAGCGCGGCGCGCGTACCCGTCGGCGGTTCCAGCACCGCCTGCTGGACGGCGTCGTCATCCAGCAACGTCCGCATCGCCCCATGGGACACCAGCGCATCGTATGTCCCGCCGTTGGCGATGTCGTGATAGTCCAGATCGATCTGGGCCAGACGGGCCTGCGATACATCCGGACGCCGCGAGGTCAACGCCTCCAGCAGACGGCGCTTGGCCACCCAATCCACCCGGTCGGCCAATGCGTCGAACGCCCCGGCCGCCACAGCGTCGAGGATCTCCCGCCACTGCCTGACCACCGTATGGGCACGGGTATATCCCAGCGAACAGTCCACGGCGTCGCCATGCGTCTCCAGCCAGCGTTCCACCACCGTGCAATACCGGTATTGCAGGGCCAGCGCACTCACGCCGTAATCCGCTCCCCCGTCCGCATGCGCGGCGTCGCGGCGGAACGCTGCCGGATCCGCCAGCTCCAGCCGTGCACCGCGGCAGCTCAGGTCACGGCTGACGGCGCGGTTGGCGGCGTTCGGATCCGCCATCGCGCAGGATTCGAATCCGGTGGTCCTGCCATGCCGGAGCGCCGATTCCATCACGCACAACACCAGATGTGTGGTGGCCAGCTTCATCCAGGTGGCGAACTGGGAGCGGTTCGAATCCCCGATGATCACGTGCAGACGGCGGTAGGCGTCCGGATCGGCATGCGGTTCGTCACGCGTGTTGACCATCGGACGGGCACGCGTGGTGGCCGACGAGACCCCCTCGTCAAGGAAATCCGCACGCTGCGTGATCTGGAATCCCTCGGATGTCATCCGTCCCGCACCGGTGAAGATCTGGCGGGTGATCAGGAACGGCAGCAACTGCTGTTCGATCATCGTCAGCGGCACATACCGGCGGACCAGATAGTTCTCGTGGCAACCGAAGGAATGCCCCGCGGAATCGGCGTTGTTCTTGTACAGATGCACATGCAGGTCGGTCCCATGCCGCTCGCGGAGACGTTCCTGTGCACGCAACGCCAGCCGGCGCATCACCCGCTCCCCGGCCAGGTCCTGTGCCAGCGCGTCCATGGGGTCGCGGGCCTCGGCCGTGGCGTACTCGGGGTGCGAGCCGACGTCCAGATACAGCCGGGACCCGTTGCCCAGATAGGTGTTGGTGGACCGGGTGCGGGACATCACCGGCGCGAACATCTCCATGGCCACCAGGCCCGCGTCGTCGGGGGCGTCGTCCCCGGTCACGCTGACGCCGTATTCGGTTTCGATGCCGAAAATCCGGTCGAACCGGTCCGGACGGCCGGGCGCGATGCCCGACTCCTCCGTGCTCCGGGTCGGCGCCTTCCCCGAGGTATCCGATATCGGATGGTTGCCGCTGTCGCGCAGCTGGGGCATCACTCGCCGCCTTTTTGCACGAAGCTGTTCACGTATTCCTGCGCGTTCTGCTCCAGCACGCTTTCGATGTCGTCCAGCACCGCATCCAAGGCGTCCACGGTCCCGTCCGTCTGCGACGTGTCGACGGCGACCGCCTGCTCCTGCGGCTGTGCGGCCGCCTGCTCCTGCTGCTGTGCGAATTCCTGCGGCATTTATGCCCCTTTCCGCGTCCGTGCCCACGCCGGATCCACCGGCGCGCAATCGTGCGACTGCTCAGTTCTCGATCAGGTACGGTCGCAATTCGTTGATGATGATGCCGTTCGAGGCGACCACGTCATTATCGCTGCGCCAATGGATGTCGGTGCCGTTCCACTGACGCAGCTTGGCCTGCGACTCCCACACCACCACGGCGCCCGCCGACACGGCCGGCACATCCCAGGTGTGCAGATGCGGCTCGAAATAGGCGTCATAGGTGCCGTCGGCCACCTTGCACAGGTCCAGCGACACCGGCCCCACGCGCTTGATGTCGGTCGGCCGTCCCGCGATCGCCGACACCACCTGCAGGGCGCGCATCGATTCCTCCTGCACGTACGACATGCCGAAGCTGACCACCGATCCGTCCAACGAGGGGGTGGTCGAGGGGATGATCTTCTCGCGTTTGTCCCCGATCGGCGTCTTGCGCACGCGGATCGCGCCCATGCCGCGCACGGCCATATACGTCATGTCCAACGCCGGGGCGTGAACCACGCCGAGGATCGGCTGGGCGGAACCGTACTCGTTGACCTCGAACAGCGAGATGGTGATCGACCATTCCGGCATATTGCGGATGAAGTTCACCGCGCCGTCGATATTGCCAGGGCACCAGTAGCGCTCACCGGGGCGGCACTCCTCCGGACGGTCATTCCACAGGCCGTTGAACGGTTCGAGCTGCATCAGCCGCTGGCCAAGGAAATCCATCAGCTTGTAGTTGATATCCAGGTCGAACTGGGTGGATTCCTTCGGCACCTTCAACCGGTTCAGCTTCCGGGGTGTGGTCTGTTCGCTCAGCACGTGCTTGCCCGCGTCCACCGCGATGCGGGCCACGGCCAACGTCATTTCCTGCAGTTCCATCGTCATCTCATTTCATCCTGCGCCGTTTCCTGATTCCGGCGATTCCTCATTCGTTACTTCCAGTGGGGCGATTCTACCGGGTATTCCCGGTATCCGCACACAACGCGCCGAACAGTCCGGCCGCATCACACGATTCCTCCACGGCCTGTTCGCATCGATCTCGGGTATGCGCCAATGGGTCCGTACAGTCCAGTGTACGCAATCCCGAGGGCAGGCTCGCATCACGGACCGTCAGCTGGGACCAGGATGCGGCCACCGTCTGTTCGGGGTAGCGCCGCACCAGCGCGGCGCGCAGCCATGCGCGGGTGTCGGCGGGCGGCTCTGCCGCCGCCCGCGCCACCCGTTCCCGTCCGTCCAGATGCGTGTTGGACGCCGACAGCCGCTCCGTCAGCGATGTGCCGGGATCCAACGCCGCCCAGGCCAGGTCCAGCGCCGCCAGTCTCGGATCGTCCCACCCGGCGACCGCCCCGGCCATGCCGGAGCGCGCGGCCGACGCACTCGCAGAGCTTCCGCCCGCATGCCGCTTACGGCGGTAGCGTTCCATCAGCTGCCATTTGAGCAGCCATTCGATCCGTGAAGCCTCGTCGCGCATCGTCAGACGCGCATCGTCATCGGCATGGCGCACGGC
Source organism: Bifidobacterium sp. UBA4282 (assembly GCF_002394995.1). Taxonomy (NCBI): domain Bacteria; kingdom Bacillati; phylum Actinomycetota; class Actinomycetes; order Bifidobacteriales; family Bifidobacteriaceae; genus Bifidobacterium; species Bifidobacterium sp. UBA4282. Next base: position 26,195 of record NZ_DGVO01000002.1, on the reverse strand, counting down.
GGCCACATCGGCCAGTGCCTGGCCCCACATCGCCATGACCCGCGCCGTCGATTCGTCCGGCCACAGCGGCTCCCCACGGCTGTCGGTGCCGTACACCGTGGCGGCGAGCGCGTACACCGCGCCGCGCAGGCGCACCTGCATATTCCACGCGTCGGTCGACTCCCCCGATTCCAGCGCCAACGGGGTGGCGCATGTCAGGTCGCGGGAGACCGCATGCAGCGCATCGACCGGATCGGCCAGCGCCAGCCCATCCATCAGCGTCTCGAAGTCGAGGCCGCCCTCCCCCAGGTGTTCGAGCAGCCACAGCAGCATGGAGGTGGTGCCAAGCTTGAGCAGCTGCGGCACGTCCATCCGGTTCGCGTCGCCGACAATGACGTGCAGGCGGCGGTATCGCGCCGTGCTGTGCGATTCGTCACGGGTGTTGATGATCGGACGGTCGAAGGTGGTCTGCAACCCCACGCGCATATGGATGTAATCGGCGCGCTGGCTGAGCTGGAAGCCCGCCTGCTCGCTGTGCTCGCCCAGTCCCACGCGCCCGGAGCCGGCGTAGATCTGGCGGCTGACCAGGTGGGCGGTCATCAGCGCCGTGACCCGGTCGAACGGCACCGCGCGGTCCATCATATAGTTCTCATGCGTGCCCCAACTGGCACCCTTGCCGTCCACGTTGTTGCGGTGCAGCTCGATGACGGTGCCGGTGTGCGCGCTGGCGCGGCGTGCCGCCGCGGCCATGATCAGGTCGCCGGCGTGGTCGTAGCGCACCGTGTCGAACGGGTCCGTGGTCTCGGGCGACGAGTATTCGGGGTGGGCGTGGTCGACGTAGACGCGCCCGCCGTTGGGCGCGATCACGTTGACGATGTGCAGCTGCGGCTCGTCGGTCAGCATATCCGGGCGCGCGGCGGCACGCGGCAGGCGGTGGCCGCGCGCATCGTTGACCGGATCCTCGCCTCGATAGTCCCATCGGATATGCGAGGTGCGGGGGTCGGCCGCGGCCGCCACCACGTCGAAGGACAGGCGCACCGGGTTGTACCTGTCCACGCCGCGCTGGGAGACGGCGTATTCGGTTTCCGTGCCCATCACACGGCGTACGCTCATATCGACTGCCTTTCCTCTGCGTCTGATACGTCCTACGCGACCCGTGCGTCGCCGGCCGGACGGATGCGGGTCACGCTGCCGGATTCGAATCCGGCGATCCGCGACCATTGCACCGGGTCCGCGTCCAGGATGGCGTCCACGCTCTCCCGGAACTCCTCCTGCGCAGCCATGGCCAGCATGTCCACGCTCAGCGCGGCGGCCGCGCCGGTTTCGATCGAGGCCTTGACCGCACGGGTTTTGGCGCGGTCCACGATGTTCTTCAGCATGGCGCCGGAGACCACGTCGGACAGATGCACGGCACGCCACTGGCCGCGCTCGTCGCACACGTCGCACACATGCCGGTGCTCGTCCTGCGCGTAGATGTCGCCCACCAGCACACGGGCCAGGGCCTGCGCGTCCACGCCTTGCTCCAACGGCAGGTCGTCGGTCAGGTAGTGGCGGATGATAGCGTCCGCCTGGCGCGGTCCGGGGCGGTCCACGCGGATCTTCACATCCAGACGCCCGGGGCGCAGTACGGCGGGGTCGATCATGTCCACGCGGTTCGAGGCGCCGATGACCATGACGTTGTCCAGCTGCTCCACGCCATCGAGTTCGGCGAGGAACTGTGGCACGATGGTGGTCTCCACATCGCTGGAGACGCCGGAGCCACGGGTGCGCAGCAGCGAGTCCATCTCGTCGATGAACACGATGACGGGGCGCCCCGACGCGGCGCGTTCGCGGGCGCGCGCGAAGATCAGACGAATCAGCCGTTCGGATTCGCCGACGAATTTGTTGAGCAGCTCGGGGCCTTTGACCGACAGGAATACGCCGCCGGATTCGGTGCCTTCGGCCAGCATGTGGGCCACCGCCTTGGCGATCAGCGTCTTGCCGTTGCCCGGAGGGCCGTACAGCAGCACGCCCTTGGGCGGGTTCAGATCGTAGCGTTCGAACAGTTCGCGATGCAGGAACGGCAGCTGCACGGCGTCACGGATGCGTTCGATCTGCTCGTCGAGGCCGCCGATGTCCGCGAACGTGACGTCGGGGGTCTCCTCCAGCACCAGATCGGCATCGTCCTCGCCGGGCAGCAGTTCCAGCGCCAGCCGGCACGAGGGATCCACCGTCACCCGGTCCGAGGGGCCCAACCCCACGCCGGCGAGCGCCGTCGCACGGCGGACCAGCGTGGGGTTGCCGGCGTTGTCCTCGACGATCAGCCGGCCGTCGTCCAAGACCTGCGCCACGCGCCGCACCGGTCCGGCGCCGTCCACGTCACGCTGGTCGACGAGCACCATGTTCTCGTTGAGCAGCACGGTGCGGCCCGGTTCGAGTCCGGCTGGGTTCAGCGACGCGGCGACGGGCACGATCATGCGGCGTGTGCCGGCGATGACCTCCGCGCTGGCGTGGCGTACGCCTTCGTCGTCGATATGGCTGCCGTCCACGCGCACCATGGTGGCGAAGCTCAACGGCGGCCGGGTGATCTGGCTGATCTGCGCCTTGGCCTTCGTCAGTTCCTTGCCCGCCCGGCTCAACGCCTCGGCCAGCGCATGGTTCCGTGCCATGAGCCGGTCGTTCAACGCCGCCAGATCCTGCGGCGACTGCGCATCCTGCGTCATTCGGTCTGTTCGCCTCCATTCCGTCTGTTCCTCATCAGATTACGCGCCCACCGGGCGATGAGGACCGCAATGACCACAATGAAGATGACGATGACGACATCCTCGAAGATGTTGAGCACGCCCAGGATGGAGCACCACTGATCGCCCAGCAGGTATCCGGTCGTCACGAGGATGGTGTTCCAGACCGCCGACCCCAGCAGCGTCCAGCCGGTGAAGGTCAGGAAGTTCATCCGGTTGAATCCCGCGGGGATGGAGATCAGCGAGCGCACCACGGGGATGACACGGCCGATGAGCACCGACCAGTGGCCGTATTTGGTGAACCACCGGTTGGCCTTGTCCACGTCGCCGCGGTCCACGCCGGGAATCCTGTCGACGGCACGGTGGATACGGTGCAGACCCACCCATCGGGAGATGCCGTACAGCACCCACGCGCCCAACACGGATCCCACGGTGGCCCAGAGGATCGCCTCGATCAGGTTGAAGCTGCCGCGTGCGGCGGTGAACCCGGCCAGGGGCAGGATGACCTCGCTGGGGATCGGGGGAAATACCGATTCCAGGGCGATGGCGAACGCCACGCCGATGCCCCCGACGGCATCCATGACCGAGACCAGCCAATCCGTGATGGCGCCGATGAGTCCGCCCTCGTTGGTCTCGCATAACGGGGCCGCTGCGGCAAGAACAGAATAATCCATACCGGTCATTGTCCCAACGATTGCCGAAAATCGACAGTATGCCCGAAGAAACTTTGCAACCCCTTGACGAGCCGACGTTGACCCGCCCCGGGCTGTTGGTGATGGATGTGGACTCCACGCTGATCGACGAGGAGGTCATCGACCTGCTGGGCGATGCCGCTGGAGTGGGCGATCGCGTGGCGCGGATCACGGCCCGTGCCATGGCCGGGGAATTGGATTTCGCTGAGGCGCTGCGCGCCCGTGTGGCGCTGTTGCAGGGCCTGCCAGCATCGGTGTTCGATGAGGTCCGTGCCGCCGTCCATTTCACCAACGGCTCGTTGGCGTTGATCGACGCGTTGCACGAGCACGGGTGGACAGTCGGTGTGGTCTCGGGCGGATTCCACGAGGTGGTGGATGACCTGGTCACCGATGCCGGCATCGACCATGCGCTGGCGAACCGTCTGGAGGTTGTCGACGGCGTGCTGACCGGGCACGTGGTGGGCCCGATCGTGACACGCGATCTCAAGCAGCAGTCGCTGGTCACCTGGGCGCAGGCCGACGGCGTGCCGATGAGCCAGACCGTGGCCTTGGGCGACGGCGCGAACGACATCCCGATGATCCTTGAGGCCGGGCTCGGCGTGGCGTTCTGCGCCAAACCGGCTGTACGGGCCGCGGCGCCGCACGCCATCGACGAGCGCGACCTGATGCGCGTGCTGGATCTGCTGCGCTGAACCGTGACACCGTCCGACGCCGCCACACAATACCAATGACGGACGGTCGTGCTCCCTCAGTCGCAGTATGCGGTCTCGCCCAGGCGTGCGCCGCGCGCCCAGTCGGCGGCGCGCATCGCCTTCTTGCCCTGTGCCTTGACCTCGGTCAGTTCCAGTGGGGCGCTGGCGGTGCCGACCCAGACGTTCTTCTTGCCGACACGCAGCATGCCAGGTTTGAGGTCCGCCGGCACGGCAGGATGCGTCATATCGGCCGGGCGGGCGGACAGCACATGCAGGACGACCGGCTCGGCATCGGTCTGCGCATGCAGTTCGCACCAGGCGCCCGGGTTGGGCGTGCAGGCGCGGATCTGCCGGTCCACGGCGAACACCGGTACGTCGAAGCGGATGCGGGCGTCCTCCACGGTGATCTTCTCGGCCTTCTCATAGGCGCCCTGCGGCTGTTCGACCGGCACGATCCGGCCCTCCGCCATGCCCAGCAGCGCGGAGGCCAGCAGATGCGAGCCGTCCTCGGCCAGGCGTGCCAGCAGTTCGCCGGAGGTCTCATGGGCGCCGATCGAGACCGTGGATTGGGCCAGGATCGGGCCGGCGTCCATGCCGCGGGTGATGCGGAACACCGTGGCGCCGGTCACGTCGTCGCCTGCCCAGATGGCGCGTTGCACCGGCGCGGCGCCGCGCCACTGCGGCAGCAATGAGAAATGCAGGTTGTACCAGCCCATCGGCAGCGCGTCGAGCACATCCTGCTTGAGCAGCCTGCCGTACGCCACCACGGCAGCGGCTTCGGCGCCGGTGGCGGCCAGTTCGGCGATGAAGGTCTCCTCGCCCGGATCGGATTCGATAACCGGCAGCCCCAGTTCCATGGCCGCCTGTTTGACCGGGCTGGGCATCAGCCTGCGGCCGCGCCCGGTCGGCGCGTCCGGGCGCGTCAGCACGGCCACCACCTCGAAATGCTCGGCATCCCCGGCCAACGCCCGCAAGGCGGGCACCGCCACATCGGGAGTGCCGGCGAACAGCACCTTCACCATCGTCGTCTCCTTAATCATGCTCCATTTCGCTGCCGCTGCACGCCATCAGGACGTGCCGCCGAAGTCTTCGGACACTAGGCCACCGCGGGGATGTTGACGCCCGCTTCGATCAGCAGTTCGCGCAGCCGGCGCGGGTCGCTGAACCGGATGCCGCGGATGCCCGCGGCGTTCGCGCCGACGATGTTCATGGCCTTGTCGTCGATGAACACGGCGGTCGCCGGGTCGATGGCGAACTCGCGCAACGCATACTCGTAGATGTCGCGGTGCGGCTTGCGCAGCCTCACGTATCCGGAGACCACCTTACCGTCCAGCTGCTGCAGGATCGGGCAGCATTCCTCGGCGATCGGGTAGAGCTCCCTCTCCCAGTTCGACAACCCCCACACACCGACGCCCGCGGCCTTCAGATCGTTGACCAGCACACGCGCGCCGGGCACGACGCCGACCAGCGAATCGCGGAAGTTCGCCACATAGTATTCCAGGATGTCGGCCCATTCGTCCCCATGCGTACGGCGCATCCACGTGATGGCCTCCTCGTGAGAAACGCCGCCGTCCATCATGTCGTTGGCGTCATAGAATCCCGAGATATCGTTGTCGAGGAACCGTTCCACGGTCCGCTCACTGTACCGGGGCACCAGCACGGCCGCCGGATCCCAGTAGATCAGCACATTGCCGAAATCGAAGATCACGTTCTCGATCGGCTTGCCCGCGGCCGCTGCCGCCACGTCGTCGGCCACCATCACGTCGTAGTCCATCTCCGGCTCGCCCGGCCATCCCTTCACGGCATCCTCCTTGCCATCGGTCCGCATCGCCGTCCGGTTGTGGCCGCACGGCGGTATTCCTCTCCAGTCTAGCCGAGACGGTTCCCGTCAGATCAGATCCTTGGGGTCGAGTTGGAACCGCAGCTCCCCCGGCTCGCGCGCGGCCACATGCCGTGCGACCTCCGCACGCAACCGCGCCGCCAGCTCGGCGCGCTTGGACAACGGCACCCGCACCACCGCCTTGACCCGGTCCTGCGTGGCCTCAAGCTCACGGGCGTCGATCGTGCGCGGCTGCGCGATCGGCACAGGCCCCCACACCGCCGGCATACCCCCCTGACCGGTGTCGATGACGGCGAAGTCGCCGGTGAACGCGCCGATATGGTCCAGAGCCGCGCGCACCACGTCGCGCCGTCCCCACACGCATGCGGCGCCGACGACGGGCGGCAGCCCTGTCTCCGCCCGTTCGGACAGTTCCTGCGCCGCCAGGACCCGGCCGTCCCACAGCGCCAGCGACCGGGCGATCACCGGGTCCGTCTCGCCCAACAGCAGCGCCTGTCCGCCTCGGGAGCGCGGCGCGCACATCGACACCACGCGCATCCAAGCCGTCAGGGTGTCCTCGCGGGCGTCCACCCCGGTGCCGTATAGGCTGGTCCAGGCGTCCAGAATCGCCACGGCGCGGTACTCCGTCTGGCCGACGCCATCCCCGCGGACCCGCGGCTCGGCGCCCAACGAGGCGATCACAATCATCGGGGTGCAGGCCACGTCCTCCACGATGCCGCGCGGCTGGCTGGGGCTGGACACCACAATCGGCACATGGCGGAACAGCCCGCGCAATTCCTGCGCCGTGCCGGCGGCGCCGACGCGCACCACACGCATCCGCTCGCCGCCGCACCCCGGGCAGCACCACCGCACCGCCGCCGCCCCGCACCAGAGGCAACGAGGTGTCGCGTCCTGCCCCGATCCAGCCAACGGCCCCGTACAACGGGGACAGCGGGCGCGGCGGTGGCAGGCGGCGCAGCTCAGCGTCTCATGGATGCCGTCATGGGGCACCGACAGGAGCACCGGACCGCTTTCCAACGCCTTGGACAGGATCGCAACGGCGGTATGCGGCACGCGGGCGCCCACCGTCGTATCCCCCAGCCGCCCCAGCTCCTCGCGGTTGAGCCAGCGCACCCAGGGCAGCCGTTCCTTGATCACCGACGGCAACGGCCGGATGGATGTGCTGAACCCGCTCACCGGGGTCTGCGCCACATGGTTCGCGCCGCATTCCCATTGGCTGATCGGACTGCGCGCATGCGCCATCGCCACGAACACCCCGTTATGGCTGTGGGCGCGCAGCCGCAGCACACCGCGCGCGTGGGCGTACGGCATCATCCCGTCGGCGTATTGATAATCGATGTCCTCCAGAATCATGAACAGTGCGGGGCCTTCGACCGGCGCGTACATCGCCGCCCGTGTGCCGATCACGCAACGGACCGCGCCCGACGCCACCGCAAGATACGCCCGGTACCGTTCCGCCGGCGCCAGCGAGGCGTTCAGCACGGCCACGTCGCCGTCGTATCCGCCGTTCGCGGCACCGGTCCGTTCAAACATCCGCAGCCCCAGGCCGGTCAGCTCACGGGACAGGTCGTTCACCTCACGCATCGTGGGCAGCACGATGACCACGGCCTTGCCCGCCGACATGGCGGTCAGCGCCATCCAGCCGGCCAGACGGCACCACTGCCCCACTCCGGGCAGCGGATCGACGGCGAACGCGCGGAACCGGCCGCCGTGCAGCGCATCGTCGAGTCCCTGCAACCCGTCATAGGAGGACGCCAACACCCGCCGGTACTCATCCGGCATCCGACGCAACGCCTCGGCGGCGGCACCACGGTGGGCGAACGGCGCCACCATCTGCTGTTCCTGCTCCACACGGGCCACGCGCGGCGGCACCGCCAGCCGCAGGATGTTGGCGCGGGTCCCCCCGTAGGCGTCCGCGATCCGGGTGATGTCCTCGCGCATCGAAGCGGGCACCACCACCTGCGGGCCGAGCACGCGCTCCAGATAGCGCAACGACGAGGACGGCGTATCGCTGTGGTCGGCCCGTTCCCAGACCACGCCGTTGACGCGCCGGCCGCCGAACCTGACACGGACCAGAACGCCGGGGCGAACCGATTCGGACTGCCGTTCGTCGATCAGGTAGTCGAAGGTCTGCCCCAGATGGGTGGCCTGCACATCGAGCACCACCCGGGCGATCGGACGCTCCGACGCGGCGGTCCGCTCCGCAGGCGCGCGCTTGCGGCGCTTGCGCGGCGCCAGGCCGTCAAGCGCCAGCTGTTCGGCGTCCGGTGTACTCATGCACTCCAGAGTAATGCAGCAACCATGCGGATGCGACTCATGACTTACCGGATGGCGGCCTTGAGCGCCTCGACCCGGTTCGTGCGCTCCCAGGTGAAGTCGGCGTCCTCGCGGCCGAAATGCCCGTAGGCGGCGGTTTTGGCGTAGATCGGACGCAGCAGGTTCAGCTCGTCGATGATGGCGGCCGGACGCAGGTCGAACACCTCGCGCACCGCATGCTGGATCTGTTCGCGGCTCACGCCGATCTCGGTGCCGTAGGTGTCCACGTTGATGCTCACCGGATCGGCCACACCGATGGCGTAGGCCACCTGCACCTCCACTTTGTGCGCCAGTCCGGCGGCCACGATGTTCTTGGCCACCCACCGGGCCGCGTAGGCGGCGGAACGGTCCACCTTGCTCGGATCCTTGCCAGAGAACGCGCCGCCGCCGTGGTGCGCGGCGCCGCCGTACGTGTCCACGATGATCTTGCGGCCGGTCAGCCCCGCGTCGGCGGCCGGCCCGCCCAGCACGAACGAACCGGTGGGATTCACCAGCAGGCGGAAGTCGTCATGCGCCACCCGCCCGCCGCACACCTCGTCCAGCACAGGACGGATCACATGCGCGGCCAGCTGGTCGGCCAGCCATTCGCGCGAGACCTCGGGGTCATGCTGCGTGGAGACCAGCACGGTGTCCACACGCACCGGATGGTCATGCTCGTCGTATTCGATGGTCACCTGCGTCTTGCCATCCGGGCGCAGATGGGGCACGATGCCCTGCTTGCGCACCTGGGCGAGCCGGTACGCCAACCGGTGCGCCAGATGGATCGGCATCGGCATCAGCACGTCAGTCTCGTCGCAGGCGTAGCCGAACATCA